>JBBTSF010000096.1:0-5107 GCA_038064815.1 Patescibacteria group bacterium | reverse complement strand
CGGTATTTGAACGATCAAACACTAAGCGATCTTGTTTTCGATCAAACCCTTTGGCCAGACCCACAATTGGCATTTGGATTTGCAACTCATCCAGAACTTCTTGCACACGACTGATTTGACCTTCTCCTCCATCAATCACCATGAGTTGTGGAAGCGGCCACGCGTTTGGAAAATTTTTTGCACGCGCCAATCGTCGACGCATGACCTCTTCGAGCATGGCGAAATCATTCGAGCCGACAACGGTTTTAATTTTGAATTTACGATATTTTGATTTGGCGGGCTTTCCTTCTTCAAAAACAACCATCGAGCCGACTGCGGATGTGCCTGAGATATTACTAATATCATATGCCTCAATACGACCCTCCAAATCAATCCCTCCATCGCTCGCCTGTCTTTGATACGGCAACTCGATGTCATCTTTTGAGATGAGTGCGACGTCTTGAATATGCTCAAGTGCATAGAGATTTCGTTTCAACCGCTGCGCGTCCTCAAAACGAAGCTCGTTTGATGCAATCTGCATTTCTTTGGTCAGTGTGCGAACTAATTGTTTTTTCTTTCCTTCAAAAAATAAAATCAAATGACGGATAATCACACGGTAATCTTGTTTTGAAATTTTTCCAGAGCAGACTCCGGGGCATTTTCGGATGTGTGAGTTGAAACAGGGACGGCGCCGGCCAGTTACTTCAGGTGGCAAACAATCACTCCAGGGAATCACGCGACGGATGAGATCGAGCGCTTTTTTTAGGGACGCACTACTCGTATACGGGCCAAAGACGCGAATGAATTTTTGTTTTGCTTTCTGATTCAACACGGGTTGAAATGGATCAATCCCAAGTTTTTCAAGTTCATGTCCACGCATCAGAAGAGGACGTGGAAAATCTTCATTGGTGATTACCAAATACAAAAAACTTTTATCGTCTCTCTGAAGAATATTATATTTCGGTTTCTTAACTTTGATTTGATTCGCTTCCAGAACCAACGCTTCGATCACGGACGGCGTTTCAATGTAATCAATGCGATGAATCTGACTCACCATTTCGGCGATGCGATTGTCATGTGCTTTCGAGAAATAAGATCCCACGCGGTGTTTCAGTGACGTCGCTTTTCCAATATACAGAAGCTTGTCGGATTGATCGTAATAAAAATACACACCCGGTTGTTCGGGAAGATGACGGTTTTTTATTTGAATGACTCCTGGTATCATACAAAAGCTATCATATATTAACTGCGTATTTTATGAAAAAACCTCTTCTTTTACTTGCGTCTCTCGCGCTCATTGGCGCCGGATGTACAAGCACAACAAACGTCGACACCACCACACAGGCCGATGTAAATGCAGACGCGACCGCGGCGACGAGCGAGACCACGGAAGTCGCAGCAGATGGTTCAACGGTTGTG
The DNA here is from genome assembly GCA_038064815.1 of Patescibacteria group bacterium. Taxonomy (GTDB): domain Bacteria; phylum Patescibacteriota; class Patescibacteriia; order UBA9934; family GWF2-40-263; genus JBBTSF01. The sequence continues at coordinate 3,709 of JBBTSF010000096.1, read as the reverse complement.
AAGACAGATGGACTAGAAGCAACAATTGAGGTGATGCCTAAAACAGAAACGAAGACGGAAACAAAAACAGAAACCACCACAAAAACAGATGAAATTCCTGTCGTGGAAGTAAAACTTGGAAACCCAGATGTGAAAGTAACCATGGAGACTGGAAATTATTTCTTTAATCCAAAAACGATTACGGCTTCTGCCGGACAAAAAGTCCAAATCATGTTTACGAAAGATACTGGCTCACACAACTTCATCATTGATAAACTCGGAGTCAGTCACACCATCAAGCAAGGAGAGGGTCTCACATTTACCGCACCAACAGAACCTGGATCCTATCCATTTTACTGCGGCATTGGTTCTCATCGATCGATGGGAATGGAAGGGACACTCATCGTGAAGTAATATATCAGACCAAAGACAAGCCGAGCGGCTTGTCTTTTTAATTTTGAATCACCTCCATGCTCGCCAGAAAGTCTGCGTAAATTTTTGGATCAAGTTCTGGATTTGCGGCAACGACAAAATAGCGTGCCTTTCCTTCTTTCGCGCGGAAGTCTGTCACGACATGCCGTTTATTTCTCCAAGAAGGCTGATCAACAAAATCTGCGACGGTGGATTTCTTTTCAATCTCATAACGACGCGCTGTATATCCCTCTTTCCCAACAGTAGTTTCTTCCGTCGAGTACACTGTGACTGTTGGAAGTGTTAAAAAGGTGTCTGCATCAAAATAGCGAATCAACATTTGTGACCGTTGGCGAGCAGTTCCTTCTCCGTGACGTGTATATAAATTCAGTGCTTGAAGTGAGGGGATGTATTCCACATCCCAATCGCCGGGCATCACAAACTCAATCGGGTACAAAGTTCGAGCCGTCGATGGAATCGTGAGGGTCGATAGAACTCGTCGTAACCCAAACATCGTCAGGTCATGTTTGAGAAAAAAATCTGTTGGATTGATCCAATTTCTCACCGCAGCAGGATTCTGTTCGTATCCCTGTTTTCTCAAACCCTCTCCTTGATACAAAGCAAAATGTAAATGTTGACGCTCGCCGTCGGTTTCTTTTGTGAATCCTTCTCCAAGGACCGCAATCTGCTGACCGCGCTGAACCACATCATCAACCTTCAATGTTGTCGATGAAAGATCGATGTGGCCATACAACGCATGAATAATTTCTCCGTCGACTTTGTGATCAATCATGATGAGTCCGCCATATCCGGAAACCCAATCTACAAAACGAACGGTTCCAGCCGCAATAGAAAGAACTGGAACTTCTTGTACTTCGCCGACACTTAAATCTTCTGGACCAACTTCGATGTCATCCCCAACATGATAACCAGAAAAACGATCTTGAATATATTCTCCAAATCCTTTGTAGATCACATCATAGCCAACAATCGTTCCATCAAGAGGAAGTGTGACCTCTGCATTAGATTCCGTTATCGGTTGAACAACATCGGGTTGTGGAGCGACGACTGATTTCTGCTGATCTGTTGGAACGCAGCCGGCTCCCAAAAGTAAGACAAGGAAAAGTGCAAAGAAAATTCTCATAGATTATCTTTTAAGTATGCGTTTCAATTCTTTGCCGGTGTAACTGTTTCCATTGCGTGCCACGTCTTCGGGTGTCCCAGCAACCACAATTTCCCCTCCTTGATCCCCACCCTCTGGTCCAAGATCAATCACCCAATCAGCCGTTTTAATCACGTCCAAGTTGTGCTCGATCACCACAACAGAGTTCCCTTTTTCGACAAGCAGGTGCAAAACCTCGAGCAACTTTTTCACATCTGCAAAGTGAAGTCCTGTTGTTGGTTCATCCAAAAGATACAGCGTGCGACCCGTTTGGCGTTTGGAAAGTTCTGTCGAAAGTTTTACGCGTTGTGCTTCCCCACCAGAAAGCGTTGGCGCAGGCTGACCGAGTTTGACGTAAGACAAACCAACTTCGTTGAGTGTCACAAGCTTGTCGGAAATAAAAGGAATCTCCTTAAAAAATTCCGCAGCCTCTTCGACCGTCATTTCCAAAACTTCGTAGATATTTTTATCTTTGTACTCAATCTCAAGTGTCTCACGATCAAATCGTTTTCCTTTACACACATCACACTTCACATACACGGTCGGCAAAAAGTGCATCTCGATCGCGATCGTTCCGTGTCCTTCACAATGCTCACAACGTCCACCAGGTCGATTGAAACTAAAACGTCCTGGTTTGTATCCGCGATAACGTGCCTCTGCGGTTTCGGTAAACAAATCACGAATCGGACCCCAGGCGCCTGTGTACGTTGCGGGATTTGAACGAGAGGTGCGACCAATCGCAGACTGATCGATCAGAATGGCTTTGTCGATGTATTCAATACCGAGGAGTGATTTGTGTTTTCCAGGAGTTGCAGAACTTCCATACAAACGCTTGGCGATCGTTTTATACATTGTGTCATACGCAAGCGAGGATTTTCCTGAACCAGAAACACCCGTGACACACACAAATCGTCGAAGCGGAATTTCTACGTTAATATTTTTAAGATTGTTTGTTGAAGCTCCAACGATCTTAATCGCATCATGACCAATCGCGCGACGTTCTGGAATCTCAACTCGAATATCTCCACGCAGATACGCTGCGGTCAACGATTTTTTATCGTTAAAAATTTCTGGTGTCGTTCCAGCAGCAACAACTTCTCCTCCATGTCGTCCGGCGCCTGGCCCAATCTCGACCATGTAATCCGAAGCAAGAATCGTGTCTTCGTCATGTTCGACCACGATCACGGTGTTCCCAATATCGCGGAGATGTTCGAGCGTGCGAATCAAACGTTCGTTGTCGCGTTGGTGAAGTCCAATCGTTGGTTCATCAAGCACATACATCGCTCCAACCAATCGTGTCCCAACCTGAGACGCAAGACGAATCCGCTGCGCCTCGCCACCAGAAAGTGTTCCAGCAACACGGTTGAGCGTGAGGTAATGCAAACCGACGTCAAACATGAACTGCAAGCGATTTTGAATTTCTTTGAGAATCGAACTGGAGATCTCGGTTTGTTTTTCTGTAAGTGTGATCGTTGAAAAATATTCCATCGCTTGGCTCACCGACATGCGAACAATATCGACGATGGACAACCCACGATCTTTTCCTGGAAGCCAAACGAATAACGATTCTTCTCGCAAACGTGCGCCATGGCACTTTGAACAGACTTCTTCGGAAAATAATTCTGCTGTTCCAAGCCCACTACAACCCTGACAGGCGCCGTACGGAGAATTGAACGAAAACAAACGCGGTTCGATTTCTGGAAATGAGAATCCATCTTTTGGACAACTAAACTTTGAAGAAAGAAGTTGTTCTTCTTTGTCTGGATAGACAATCGTCGCAACATCGTTTCCCTTGGTCACCGCGGTTTCGAGCGCTTCCGCAAGACGTTGACGTGTATCTTTTGGCGCGGTTTCAAATGCGCTCATTGGGATCGTATCAATCACCACCTCGATTGTGTGTTGTTGATAACGAGCAAGCTTGATTGGTTGATCAAGACGATGTTCTTCTCCATCGATACGCACGCGCGCAAAGCCAGAATTATAAAGATCGTAAAGCATTTGGTAATACTCCCCCTTTCGTCCAACAACCACCGGCGCAAGAATTTTCACAGACCCCTTCTTCTCTTCTGCCTTTTGCCTACTGCCGATTGCCTCCATCACCACATTCACCATCTCCTCATTCGTCAACTTCTGAATCTCCTGTCCCCACTTCACACA
>JBBTSF010000095.1:0-1661 GCA_038064815.1 Patescibacteria group bacterium | reverse complement strand
AGATGAAAGCATCGGATTTGCGCATGGATGATGTGCAGGCACGGCTTGTAAAAACGCAAGCGGAGATTGCGGAGCGCGAGGAGGATCAAGAAATCCTGCGTAAAAAAATGACGGAACTGCTCGTTCTTATTCGTAAGACCGATCGAGAGCCACTCTTGTTTGTCTTTATTCGATCAGCAAATATTTTTGACGCATTCAATGCGATTGAACAATATCTTCAAATCACGAGTCAGTTGAATGGGGTGATCACACGCGTGAGACAAGTGGAAGCGGAACTCGTTGCACAAAAAGAGGTTCTTGTGGAGGAGGAGGAAGAAGCACAGAATCTTCTTTCCATTCAGTTGTTGCAGCGAGAAGAACTCAACAACAATACACAGAGTCAGAAAACACTCTTGAAACAGACACAAGGGAAAGAAAAAATTTATCAAACGCAATTGAGTGATCGTAAAGCACAGGCTGCGGAGATTCGAACACGTATTTATCAACTTCTCGAAACAGGAAAGAACCGTATTACTTTTGGAGAAGCTGTGCAGATGGCAAAAGGAGTTTCACAGATCACGGGAATTGATCCCGCGTTTTTACTTGCCGTGTTGACGCAAGAATCGAATCTGGGAGCAAATGTGGGAACTTGTAATCGCCCAACAGATCCGCCATCAAAAAGTTGGAAGGTGATTATGAAGCCAACGCGTGATCAAGAACCGTTTGTGGAGATTATGAAAAATCTTGGCCGCTCTCCAGATGGAACGCCTGTTTCTTGCCCGATGCGTGATAAAAAAGGAAATCAAATTGGATGGGGAGGCGCGATGGGGCCCGCACAATTCATTCCGTCTACGTGGATTGGATATGTCGACAAAATAAAAAAACTCACAGGTCACACGCCAGATCCATGGGATATCCGCGATGCGTTTCTTGCGGCCGGACTCAAGCTGGTAGCGGGTGGAGCAGACGGAACCCAACAAGGAAACTGGAACGCCGCTATGCGCTACTTCAGCGGTTCCACAAACGTCCGTTTCCGTTTCTACGGTGACCAAGTCCTCGCCCGCGCCGCAGATTATCAGGATGATATCGACGCGCTTAAGTAGACAGACCGAATGAGACAGTTGTCCTTACATCGAAAGAGATTTCAGAATCGAAATTTCTTTTTGTGTGAGTAATCGAGTTGTGCCAGTGAGGAGATTCCCGAGTTCAATGTTCATGATGCGAATCCGTTTGAGTGCCCGCACTTCGTGTCCAAGTTGTTCACACATCCGTCTGATTTGTCGATTGCGGCCTTCTGTCAGAGTGATGTGAAAGCGATTTTTACCGACGCGCAGTATTTTTGCGGGTTTTGTTTTTGATCCCAGGATCATCATTCCGCTCGCCATTTTCTCCAGATCTTCATTTTGAATTTCTTGCTCGAGTGTCACGATGTATTCTTTTTCATGATCATGACTTGGATGCATGATCGTGGCGGAAAGTTCACCGTCATTTGTGAGGATAAGCAGACCACTTGATGCGACGTCTAATCGTCCGATGGGAAAAAGACGCTCTTTGAGATCCAGAAAAGTCGCGATTGTTTCATGACCATTTGGGTCCATGGAGGTCATGATGCCAACAGGTTTGTTAAATGCAAGATAGCAAAGTTCGGATCGTTTTTCTGCGAGAGGTTTTCCGTTTACTTG
>JBBTSF010000094.1:0-1928 GCA_038064815.1 Patescibacteria group bacterium | reverse complement strand
GGGCGCATGGGAGCTCTGCCGACCTTTTTTGGGCTGCTGTAAAGAGGTGTTTAATCACGTTTGTTTATTGTGGATTTTCGCTTGGATGATTTGGCTGCCTCAGAGGTGAAGAACTCCATTGCACCGGAGCGGATGGATAGATCTATCCATCTATCGATCAGGGATCTGAATTCCTTATAAACGGCAACACGGCGGATAACCTCGTCGGCACAAGCCGCCCTCACGAACCGGCATCCTGTTTTCCCTTTGAAGACGTAGGACAGTTTGTGGAACGGTCCGTGGCGTCTTGGGGTTTTCGGATCCATGCATTTGCAGTTGGGGTTCCCGCAGGCCTGGTACTGCATGGATATGCTTCCAGGGTGCATGGGGCCGAGTGCCGTCATGTTCTTTTTTATTTCTTCGATTTCACTTTTCAACGCCGAGGTGTTTGTTTTAGTATTCATAACGGCTAAGCTAGTAAGCTTAGTCGTTATTGTCAACAAAGAAAGCGAGGCATATTTATGAATGCAGACGACGTGGCTGCGTGGCTGTACGAAAAGGCGACGGCCACCCTGACGGAATCAGCCGACATGGGGGCAATGGAGATGTCCTTGCGTCAGGCAACACTTGAACCAGCCAGGAAAGCACTGGAGCGTATGGTTCAGGAAAAAGCTTCGCGGCAGAAAATGGTCTGCCATAAATGCGACGGGAATTTGAATATGGAGTCTTATGACCGTGGCCGCCATGTGACAACATCTTTTGAGATTATCCACTTTGTAAGAGACTACGGTTTCTGCACGCGCTGCGCGGAATATGTCTATCCGGCTGATGTTGCCCTCGGGTTGAACACTCGGGCGCCAGCATCACCCAAAGTCCAAGAGATATGCGCATTGACGGCACTCCGCGCCCCGGCAGGACAGGCACAGAATGATGTGTTGCGTCTGACTGGAATCAAGCTGGACGCTTCCACTCTTCATCACGAGGCCGCCCGGCAAGGCGGACGGGCGCTGAAGATGAGGGATATGGACGAATTGCTGACACAGACGCCTGAAGGAATCGCAAAACTCGCCGGACGCGCAATTACTCCGAATGCACCATTCACACTGGTCATAGAGATAGACGCCTGGAATATCCGGGAACGCGACAACTGGGGTAGGACTGCGGCATTTAAGAAAAAAGGCGAGGATACAGGGCGTTGGCACTGGGTCTACACCGGCACAGTTTTCCGGCTTGATCAGCGGGGCACAACTGAATCAGGCAGACCGGTAATTGCGGAACGCGGTTATGTCGCCACAAGAAAAGGCACCGATGCCTTTCAGCGGCAGTTGTATGCAGAGGCTCTTCAGCGGGGTTTGCTTCAAGCGGAACTCGTTCTGATTATAGCGGACGGGGCGATCTGGATATGGAATATCGCCGATGATCGTTTCAAAGGCGCCATCCAGCGCGTAGACCTTCATCATGTTCAGGAACATCTCTGGACTCTCGCCGACGAAATATACGGGCGAAACACAGTTGAGGCCAAAGAATGGATCCAACCGCTGCTGTCCTGGCTGGAACGTCGGAATGATGGCGCCATGGATGTTATTAACGGGCTGGAAGGCATGAAAACCACTGTCAGCACTCTGACGGAGAAGCAATCTGAGGCAATTGACAGGGAAATCCACTATTTCAGGGAACATCAGAGCAGGATGGATTACAAGGCTGGCAGAAGACTTGGCCAGCCTGTCGGATCTGGAGCAATTGAATCAACCTGTTCCCAGTATCAACGTCGATTCAAACTGACAGGCCAGTTCTGGAGTCTGGAAGGAGACGAAGCATTCCTTGCCCTCTCCACACTTCATCGCAATGACAGATGGAAGCAATTGTTTCCTTATGACCCAATATAGCTGCCCGATGCGTTGCGCTCACTGTTCGCCCAAACAAAGGTCGGCAGAACGACCATGCGCCCC
>JBBTSF010000093.1:0-6296 GCA_038064815.1 Patescibacteria group bacterium | reverse complement strand
TTAAGATCAACCGGTTCGGTAAACACTTCTCCAATAGGAAATTGCCCACCGATATTTTTCATCCCGCTGTAGTCTCCAATATTCAGTTTGGTTTCTTCAAATGCTGTTTCGTAAACCAGTTCGACTCCTGGACCGTGCAAGACAATGCGTTTTGCTTTATCGATGCGTCGCTTGAGTTCTGGACCAAGTCTTCGGTAATACACCGCGTCATAGGCGAGCGCATCAATGTACGTTTCCTGTTCTTCACCCAACATGCGTCCAACGTGTGGATGTTCGATGGTTGCGAGGTGTCGATTAAACAGTTCGAGTCGAAATCGGAACTCGTTCAATCGAAAACTGGTCGACTGAACCAAGATCACCAAATCTTTTGGCGAAAGCTCGTCGATTGTTGAACGAATGATGTCAGGTGTCGTCGCATTAAAATCAATCATGGTCGCTTCCGGGATGACGGCTTTGTAGGCATCGGTCAGCAGGCTGGCGAGTTCTGAATCTCGGTCAAAGACAATTAAGGCTTTGGAGGGTGGAGCAAAGCAAATCGCGGACTCAATGACGTCGCGTAAATTTTTTTCGAGATCGGATTTCATGGGGAAGACTCTACCAGATTCAGAGGTTTTTTGGTACTATCGCGCCATGTCGCGCCCACTCATCGAAGGAAAAAATCTTTTCAAGCAGTATGGCCTCCAAGTTGTGATCGACGATTTGTCGTTTTTGGTTTCAGAAAATCAAAAAGTCGCGCTCATCGGACGAAACGGAGCCGGGAAGTCAACGCTGCTTAAAATGATTACGAATCAGGAATCTCCAGACGCAGGAGATATCACATTTTTCCCATGGACGCGTCTTGGGGTGGTTCACCAAAACGAAGTGCTTCCAAACGATTGTTCTTCGCTTGCCTACTTGGAACAAAAAAGTGGAAAGCAACCTTGGGAGATTCAGAAGTGTGCGTCGCAGTTTGGACTCAACGCCGCAGAACTCGCACAACTTCCGTCTGCACTTTCGGGGGGATATCAAATGCGACTCAAGTTGGTTGCGATGTTTTTGCTGGATCCAAATATTTTGCTGCTAGACGAACCGGTCAACTTTTTGGATTTGCAAACGCTTCTTTTGCTCGAACGCTTTTTAGAAAATTTTCGTGGAAGTTATATTCTCGTCGCGCACGATCGTACGTTTTTGCAAAACACCTGTACGTCCACCTTCGAGATTGAACGAGGGAAACTTGTGACGTATCGAGGACGCGTGCAGGAATATTTTGAATTTAAGGAAGAGCAGAAGGCTTACACGATTCGTACCAACAAAAAACTTTCGACCGAGATTGCACATCAGCAAAAATTCGTCGATCGCTTTCGGTTTAAAGCAAGTCAGGCGACGCGCGCGCAAAGCAAGATCAAACACATTGCAAAACTTCGTCATCAAATCGCCACCATCGATGCCGCGCTCGCCACAACGCATATTGTCATTCCAACCCCGCATGTGATTCCTGGTGTTGCCTTGCGTGCGGAGCGTCTAAAGATTGGTTACGCAGATCACGCGGTCGCGGAAGATATTCAACTCGAAGTAAATCGTGGAGAGAAAGTGATTATTGTCGGGGAAAACGGGAGAGGGAAGTCCACGCTTTTGAAAACGCTTGCCGGGAAAATTCAACCACTCAGCGGTACGGTCAAATGGTGGAAGAATGCAGACATCGGCTACTACGATCAAAAAACAGACGCCACACTCATTCAAACCGAAACTGTTTTGCAATATCTCACACGCATGGCTCCCGCCGATGCCGCCGGCGAACGGATTTTGATGATGGCCGGGAATTTTTTGTTTAAGGGCGATGATTTGGATAAAACCGTCAGTGTTTTGTCTGGCGGAGAGCGTGCACGATTATGTTTAGCTGGGATTTTGATCCATACCTACAACGTCTTGTTGCTCGACGAACCCACAAACCATCTCGATGTTGAAACCGCAGAAGCACTCGCGGTGGCTTTGAAATCCTACAAAGGAACCGTCTTCTTCGTCTCACACGCCCGAACGTTTGTGAGTACACTCGCCGATAAAATTTTCGAAGTCCGCGCAGGAACGTTGAAGCAATACATGGGAACGTATGAAGAATACGTCGACGATTTGTCTGTTCTCATGGATGAATCCGCAGACGCGTTACTCCCCCTCCTTACTAAGGAGGGGGTCGGGGGGAGGTCAGGCGCAGAGCGTGCCGAACTTCAACGTCGCCTCAAAGAACATCAACGAGCGCAAGAACGCATCAACAAACAAATCAACACACTCGATAAAGAACGAAGTGAAATCCTCGCGTACTTTTTTGAAAACCCGATGGACTACTCGCCATCCAAGTCACAACGCCTGGGTGAGATCGATGAAGAACTTGTCCCGATCGAAAAAAGTTGGCTTGCGGAGCAGGAAGAGATCGATCTGTTGAGACAAAAGATTCACGGAAATGGTATACTCAAGCCAGAATAATTTTCTATGAAAATGAAAACAGCATTTATTTCCGTTGTCGGTGTTCTTGTTGCACACGGGATTCTTCATGTCATCAATGGCTATGAGCGTATTCCACAAATAGATGTTCCCATGCATCTCTTCGGTGGATTCAGCGCGGCCCTGATCGCCCTTGCTCTGCATCAGTTGATTCTAAATAAACAGAAAAAATTTGTTTTTCCTGTTTGGTATCACTATCTTTTTGTTTCTGGTGTGGTGCTGATTATCGGTGTGGCCTGGGAATTCCAGGAGTTTATTTTAGATGCCACCGTGAATTTTTGGTACCACTTGCCAAAAGCACAACCTTCGCTTGCAAACACCATGAAAGATCTTCTCAATGACTGGATCGGTGGAACCATTGCCTTTTTTCTTTTTCGAAAGCGATGAGAGACCCAGACCCTTGCTTTTTATTGAAGAGTGCCGTAGAGTCCACCAGTTCTAATAAGTTTATCAACAACATATGAAAAATTTTGATCGAGGAAGTAAACCTGCCTGGAAAGGCGGAAGTGGAGGTGGAAGTAAGTTTGGCGGAAAGAAACCATGGGAAGGCGGATCATCCAGCCGTGATGAGCGTCCAACCATGCACCGTGCGACCTGCAACGAATGTGGAAAGGCGTGCGAAGTTCCATTTCGTCCAAACGGAAGCAAACCGGTTTTTTGCAGCGATTGTTTTCGACGCGACGAGAATCCTTCTCCAAAGCGATTTGGAGATCGTGATTCTGGACGTATGAGTTTTGATGACAAGCCAGCGTTTAAAACCACCTGCGACAAATGTGGAGACGCCTGTGAGGTTCCATTTCGTCCAACAGGCGAGAAACCGGTCTACTGCAAACCTTGCTTTGGACACGGCGACAAACCTTCCTTTGACCGACCTTCTGCAGGTGCATCAACCGGTCCACGCACAGATCAGTTCGCTGGACAGTTCAAAGCCATCAACGAAAAACTCGACGCGATTTTGAAAGCGTTGAAAGGCGGAACATCTCCAAGTAAGTCCACTCCAGCCGTTTTCGAAAATGCACTCGATGAAATCAAAGAGATGCTTGAAGAAGGCGAAGAAGTGACAGAGGTTCCTACAAAAAAAGACAAGAAGGCAAAAAAGCCAGCCGTGAAAAAAGTCACAGCGAAAAAAGTTGTTGCAAAGAAAAAGAAGTAAACACAAAAGCCGACCAACTGGTCGGTCTTTGTTTTCAAGAGTATGATGAAACCATATGCATACCTTTCCTGACCGCGCCTCGGGCGCCGCAAAAGATGTTTTTTCTTATCTCCTCATGATTGGAACACTCTATGTTTCTGTCGTGAGTTTTCTTACGCTTTTGTTTCAATACATTAACGTAAAATTTCCAGACGTCCTTTCGTTCTCCTATGAAGCCGCCACCGCAACCATGCGAAATTCAATTTCGTCCTTGCTGATCGTCTGGCCTGTTTTTCTCCTCATGTCTTGGATGATTGAAAAGGATATTCATCAGATGTCTGCAAAGCGAGATTTGTGGATTCGTAAGTGGCTTTTGTACCTTACGCTTTTTATCGCCGCCATCACGATTATCGTCGATCTTGTGACGCTCACCAATACGTTCCTCAGTGGGGAAGTCACCACGCGTTTTGTGCTCAAGGTCTTTTCCGTGTTGATCGTAGCTGTCGCCGTCTTCGCATTCTACCTTTGGGATTTGCGACGCGATCCATCGACACAAACGAAAAACAAACGCATCGCGGCGATTGCAACGAGTGTTCTGATTCTTCTCTCGATCATCGGCGGATTTTTTCTCGCCGGATCTCCGTCTGAACAACGCGCCATTCGTCTTGATAATCAACGCACGGCTGATCTTCAAACCATCCAATGGCAGATCATCAGTGATTGGACCGCGAAAGGAAAGATTCCTGCAAAACTCGCGGATCTCAATGACTCGATCTCTGGATTCGTGGTTCCTGTTGATCCGGTGACTCACCAACAATATGGATATAATGTGAAGGGTGAATTGGCGTTTGAACTGTGCGCAACGTTTCAAACAGATAGCGCGATCTCTCCTGGACGCAAAGAGGCGTACCTCACGATTCCTACCTCTCCATACGGAACTCCAGAGACCTTATCGAACTGGGATCATAAACCAGGACAGGTCTGTTTTGAACGCACGATTGATCCAGCGCGTTATCCAAAGCAACCGGCTCCGGATAAAGGACTATAAAATCATCTACGATAGATTCAAGAGTCGCCCTCCGGGGCGATTTTTGATAGGATGGGGCACGACTATGCCTACGCGTGCGGACTATCTCAAACACAAAAAAGCGGCGCGCGCGGTTATTCTGGAACGGCTAGAATATTTTAATCGGATCTACAAATTTCCATTTGAACGTGTCGCCATTCGCAATCAAAAAACTCGCTGGGGGAGCTGTTCACGAAAAAGAAATCTGAACTTCAACTTCAAGATGATCTTCCTTCCGCAGTATCTGATCGACTACATTGTGGTACACGAACTTTGTCATCTCAAACAGATGAATCACTCAAAACAATTCTGGGATCTTGTCGCACAAGTGATCCCCGATTATCGCGCTCGAAAAAAAGAGTTGGAGAAAACAGGAAGACTTCTATGACACAAGCCGACGCACTGAACATTTTAAAAACAGGCGCCAATGTTTTTTTAACGGGTGAACCTGGAAGCGGGAAAACGTTTACGGTGAACGAGTACGCCGCGTATTTGCGCCAGCGGGGGATTGAGCCATCAATCACGGCGTCGACGGGAATTGCGGCGACACATCTTGGTGGGCTGACGATTCATTCTTGGACAGGAATCGGGATTCGAGATTTCCTGAGCAAGAGCGATATCTCTGCGATTTTGGGAAAGTCTTATATCACCAAGCGCATGGAGGCCGCTCATGTGTTGATCATCGACGAGGTCTCAATGCTTTCTCCGCAGACATTGAATCTTGTTGACACGGTCTGTCGCGCTGTCCGAAAAAATCCACTCCCGTTTGGAGGACTCCAAGTTATTTTTGTCGGAGATTTTTTCCAGCTTCCTCCAGTCATCAAAGAAGAATCTGTTTTCAATCCGCAAACACTTTTGTTTCAGGAACCTGTTGGGAAGTTTGCGTTTGAATCGATGGCATGGCGAAACGCAAAGCCGGTTGTGTGCTATCTCACAGAGCAACATCGTCAAGATGACACAGATTTTTTGGGAATCCTTTCTGCGATTCGTCGAAATGAATTTACGGCAGACCATCAGGTATTTTTGAGAGAACGAAGAATTCTCCCAAACCACGCTCCTGATCGCGTGCCAACTCTTTTCGCACACAACCATGACGTGGATCGAATCAACAAGCAGATGCTTGCAAAGATTCCGGGCGAGCGTCATGGATTCGCGATGAAGGATGAAGGGAAACCTGTGTTGATCGATATTCTTAAAAAAGGGTGCCTGTCCCCAGAGGAATTACATTTGAAGATCGATGCAACCGTGATGTTCACAAAAAATAATCCCAAAGAAGGATTCGTAAACGGAACACTTGGTGGCGTCGAAGGATTTCAAAAAGAAAGCAAACGGCCAATCATCAAAACACGCACCGGTCTGCGCATCACGGTTGAACCCATGACGTGGGCCGTGGAGGAAAACGGAAAGACACTCGCAAAGCTCACACAGCTTCCACTGCGCCTTGCGTGGGCAATCACGGTTCACAAAAGTCAGGGAATGAGTTTAGATGCGGCTGTGATGGATCTCAGTTCTGTCTTCGAATTCGGTCAAGGCTACGTCGCCCTTTCCCGCGTCAGACGCTTGTCTGGCCTGTTTCTGCTAGGATGGAATGAACGAGCGTTTGAAGTACATCCAGAAATCTTG
>JBBTSF010000092.1:1622-5234 GCA_038064815.1 Patescibacteria group bacterium | reverse complement strand
GGGAAAGATCATAAGAAATATCCTCGAGTCGTTTCAAATTTCCTTTTGCTTGATCAAACTTCGTGCGGAGATAGCCGGTTCCATCCAAACTCAACATATATTCAATCACCATCTCCACCGTCTCGCGCGCATGAGCAACCTCTTTTGTCTTTCCGAGCGTGACCTGACGAACCGTGTAACGCACAATCTCGCCAGTCGCGTCAGCAAGCCCCGCAAGATACACCAGTGGATCCATCACCCGATCCTCAATTGCTCCGAGAGATCCATTTTTCAAGTACCCAGAAAACAAACAGGCTTCTGCATATTCCTCAAGCGCCGCGCGATACGATCCTTCCTCAGACAAATCCGGCACACGCTTGAACAAACGTTCGCATTCCACAAACAACGATTGCGCTCCATCCAAAAGTTCCTGCGCCCCTTTTGCATCCTCTCGATGCAGCGCAAAAATCGCGCGCTTGCTGCGCCCAATCGCATCATTCGCCTTCCCAATAATCTCCCGCCGCAACAACTCCCGCGCCGCATATTTTGTCTGGATTTGTTTAAAGACAGAAGGATATTTCATACCCCCTCATGATAGGCAACATTCGATGATTGGACAAGCATCCCTACTTTTTTATTCCTCCCTTGCAAAGAAGATAAAACCTTGATATATTTTCGTCGCTTATTTCGAGACCTCATCAAATTGGATCCATCCAATTTAGAACGTCCGCAGCGCGATGCACAGCAACGCATAGAGGACTTTCAAAATTGGATGAGATTTCGGTGCAGCGCGAGGACGGCGCCGACCCGTACACAGATGTACGGCGAGGCGACGCCCGCAGCGCAAGCCGAAAGATCGCCAATTTTGGAAGTCCGAGCGCTGGTAGCTCAGTGGTAGAGCAAGAGCCTTTTAAGCTCGTGGTCGTGGGTTCGACCCCCACCCAGCGCACCAACCCAACCTATTAACCTAACGTGCATCTTATGTTCAGTGACGACGAAAAGTGCGTAGACTGCGACGAGGCCAGTGATGAATTGGTCGACGGAAAGTGTGCCGACTGTGCGGCTGATTCTGAAAAGGAACCACCACCATTTGGCACAGACGAAGAAACTGAATAGAAAAAAACACACCCGAGTGGGTGTGTTTTACTTTCGCAGTAACTCAATCTCTTTGATGATCTGATGCGCGACATTGGTGTGAACAACGGTTTGAATACGCGACGTGTAAAGCGATCGTCTCTCTGTGTCATTGAGAAGTGACCTGATCTCTTGCAACAACATCTGAGCAGACGTTTCTTTTTGATTGACGATACGAACCGCATCAGACACAGCGTCAGCATTTTCTTCTTGAGGAGAATCTGGCAATGGAATCAGAATTGCGGGTTTAGATAATGCAGAAATTTCAGAGATGGTTCCTGAACCCGCTCTTCCAACGACGAGATCCGCGATTGCGTACGCATCTGCCATGCCTTCCTGCAACGACTCAACCGCTTTGTATCCTGGAATCGAACCCGGCTCTATTGTCTTCTTTCCGATTCCCGTCACATGCAAAACGTTTGCGATCTGACACAGCTCCGGCAGAATTTGATGGATCTGTTGATTGATCCAAAGTGCTCCCGTCCCTCCGCCAAAGACAAGAACGGTTGGTTTACCCAAATCAAATCCAAACAACGACGCCGCATGTTCACACGAACCGTTCACAATAGAAGGTCGCACAGGAACTCCCACCACTTGGGTTTTTGATTTTGGAAATGCGGAACGTGTTTTTTCCCAGCCCAAAAAAATACGTTTCACAAACGGAACCACAAATTTTGTGGAAAGAAGTGGGTGAACGTCGGTTTGTAAAACAACACACGGAATCTGGAGTAAGGCTGCGGCAAAAATTACCGGAACTTGTGTGAACCCTCCCGCCCCAACAATGACGTCTGGTTTTTCGGATCGTAAAATCTGTGTGGAAAGATACAACGCATTTAAAAAACGAAACGGGATCAAAATCCACTGTAAAGAAAAAGCGCGTGGAAACTTCACGACCGGAATCACTCGAAACGAAATGTGGTTTACCTCTTCGACAAGTGCGCGTTCCGGACCATTCGGTGTGCCGACCCAAACAAACTCAGGACACGTGTCAGACATGCGCCATGTTTCAACCAACGCAAGAAGTGGCGTTACCGGGCCAAGCGTTCCCCCTCCGGTCAACAGAATTTTCATATTACTTCGTATACTTGGATATATTCAGGACAACACCGATCGCTGCCATCGAAACAGCAAGGGATGTGCCTCCGTAACTGATGAATGGAAGTGGGACTCCGGTGATTGGCATGAGCGCCACCATCGAGCCAATGTTTTCAAACGCCTGAATCGTAATCCATGCGGCGACTCCAATTACTAAACATTTTGCATACTTATCCGGTGCGCGCATGGCGATTTCCAAAAGGCGGAAAAGAAGCAAAATAAACGCCCCAATCACGAGCAAGGAAATCACAAATCCGAATTCTTCGCCAACAACCGCGAAAATGGAATCTCCAAAAACTTCTGGCAGATATTGAAATTTTTGTCGTGAATGTCCGTATCCCAATCCAAAGAATCCTCCAGACCCAATCGCCAAAAGCGCTTGGTTGATGTGATATCCAACTCCTTGTGGATCCAATTCTGGATGAAGAAACGTCGTGAAACGAGCCGCTCGATACGGGGCGGCGGCGATCAGCAATGCCAGCCCAGAGCCTGCTGCAAGAATAAGCCCGACGACATATCCAACTGGTGCACCCGCGACGAAATACACGACCAACGCCATCGCGGCGATAATCGACATGGTTCCGATGTCTGGCTGAAGAATCATCAGAAGAGTAATCACTCCGAGCACAAGCAGAAACGGCAAAAAACCAGATTGCACATCGCGTACTCCGTGTTCATCGCGTCCGCCAAGCCATGCGGCTAGATAAAACAAAAACGTCAGCTTCACAACTTCCGAAGGTTGGAGAGAAAAGACACCACCGATACTAATCCAGCTGTGAGCCGTTCCGATCCCTGCGGAGAACCCTGGAATAAACACAAGCACGAGAAGAGCAATAGATAACAGAAGAAGATTCCACGCATGCTTGCGCCAAAATGTGTATGGAATTTTTGCGAACAGGAGCATCGCCGCAAATCCTGGAATGACTCCGAAGATGAGTTGATGCTTCAAGAAGTAATAACTGTCGCCAAATTGCTGATACCCATTCGGTGAAGAAGCAGACAGCAACATGATGAGTCCAAAAAGAATGATCGCGCTTACGATCGACAGAAGCACATAATCAATGGACCCAGAGGAGGTACGCATGTTTATCTTAAGACAAGAGCATCAAGCAACGCGACACTGACGCCGATGGAGGCAAACACAATTGAGACAACCCACAGACGCATCACGATCTGTGGCTCCGGCCAGCCAATCGCTTCAAGGTGATGATGAAACGGAGCGGACTTGAATAATTTTCTTTTAAACACATAACGCCAGGTGTACTGAAGAATCACGGAAAGCGATTCAAGAAGAAAGACAAAGCCGATGATCGGAAGCAGAAGTGCAGAGTTGGTTAGCATCGCAACAATTCCGAGTGTGACTCCAAGCGACATCGCTCCGGTATCTCCCATAAAAAAACTGGC
>JBBTSF010000092.1:0-1522 GCA_038064815.1 Patescibacteria group bacterium | reverse complement strand
AGACCTCCGCCCTTTGGACCAATTCGGCGGACGTTGAAATAGTCATCCAAAAGTCCCACCAAGGCGGAAGCAATAAGAGCTCCGAGTGGAAGAAGGGTTTGAGCGCGAGAAAGGAAGTTCAGTCGGGCAAACAGAGATCCAGCAGGAAACACCGGCGCAACATAAAAAAAGAAAACCGCAAGAAACAACACCGTCGCCCAAATCAGAATCCCTCCCATGGTCGGTGTGCCATTTTTTTTCGCATGCAACTTTGCAAACACGGGAGCATCCGCTTCTGAACGAATCGACTTGCCCAGTTTCCATTTATGCAAAAAATGTGTGAGAACTGGAGACCAAGAAAAGGCAAACACGAATGCAATCGCGCTCAGAAGCAAAACACGAACGATTTCAAATGATTCAAGACGCATAAGACGTTTAAAGGTTGAGCAAAATAATAAGGATCATCGCGATCACAAACGTCACTTCAATAAACATGGTGCTAATGGCGAGAAATCGCGACAGGAGCTTTTCCGATCGAAAGAAATGCATCTGCAGCGCGGTATTCAACAGAAAAAAAAGAAACCCGAGCGCTGGCAAAAAAAAGATGTGGTACCACGGCCCAAAACGATCCACTCCAAAATAGACATTGTAATGAAGCGGAAGAAATGGATTTGTGTCTGCGAGTGGCACAATGCGCCAGAGAGGGAGCGCGAGACAACACACGCACAAAAGGAAGGAAATAAAACAAGCCCATGGATAGAGCGGCTCTTTGTTCATGAATTCCTGAAACAGTTTACTGAACCGCTTCAGATATTTCCCTTTGGTCATACCTCTTCATCGATTGGATCAACGGCAATCACTTCGGTGATTTCAGGAATCGCATCTTGAAGCGCGGCCTCGACTCCCATCTTGAGCGTGATTTGAGACATGGCACATCCCACACACGCTCCTTGCAACTTCACATGCACAGCGCCTGTGGCAGGATCAAATTTTACCAGTTCAATCCCTCCCCCATCCAAACGTAAAGCCGGTCGCACCTGTGCGAGGACCTGTTCAATTTTTTGCTCGATCGTTTCAGACATATCGCAATTTTATCAAATTTATTCCCAAAAGAAAAACGGCTCGTTTGCACGAGTCGTTTGTTCTTATTTTGAATCGTTGGTTGGTCGGACGTGCGCAAACGTTCGCTTCGTCAGGGCTCCGTGAAAATTCGCCATTTGTTTTCTGGTGAACTTCACAACACCGGCAACGGCTGCGTACAACGTGTCATCTTTTCCAATACGGACGTTCTTTCCCGCATGGATTTTTGTTCCACGTTGTCGGGTAATGATCTGACCCGGCTTGGCCATCTGACCATCTGCAATTTTCACTCCCAGACGTTGTCCTTGCGAATCACGTCCAAGATCGGTGCTTCCACCGGCTTTTTTATGTGCCATAGGTTTATACAGGGATAAGTAAAAAGGGAGAAGAAAGAAGAATACTCACGGCGAGAGTGTGCCTGTTTGTTGAAAAAATGTCAATAGAATGAAAAGACACCGTTCAC
>JBBTSF010000091.1:0-1628 GCA_038064815.1 Patescibacteria group bacterium | reverse complement strand
GGCAAGGCCTGCGGGGATTCACTGGCGGAAGGCCTCGGAACTGCAAAGGAGATTGTGGATGTTTGGCTCTCAGCCATTACAGACGACGTCGCCACATTGAAAGGCGTAGTTCTGGATTCAGTGGATGATCTTATTAAGGATGCCATTGGAATAGATTGTGCGCACAATAAATGTTATGACTCGTGCAAAGAATGTTGCAAAGACAAATTGTGATACGAAATGATTTGGCTGTTCAGCATTATTCGTGTGTTGTCTTTTCTTGCTGTGGTTTTGGGACCGCTATTTTGCCTGTCGGCGCCCAGTGTTTACGCTTCATCTGGCAAAGACTCGAGTTATACGTTTGTTGTTGGTTTCATGTGGTTCGGCTGCGGTGTCATCGGCTTGTTTGTCAGTCGTGGTCGCACCAAGCCGTAACCAGCGTCCAACTGTTGCGTCCCAAATTAACGTCTGTATTTTTCCCGAATTGACATCAGTTGATTTTGGGGTGATTCCCGCGCTCTTGTCGTAATTCGTTCCCCTCGCCATCCTTGTCTAATGCATTCCCATCGACGGGGACGGTGCTTTTCCGTTCGATGGTCTGTACATTCATGATGATCTGCATGGCCTGATTGAATGACATGCCTTCGAGTTTCATAAAGAAGTCTATGGTATTTCCATGGACATTTCTCTCGTTCCAGATCCAGAAGTTCCGTTTGACGATGACACCCACAGGTGTGGCCGGATCGTCAGGGTCGGGCAATATCCTGTAGTTGTCGTCATCGAGAGGATAGAGACGGTAACTTCTTTGAATGAGGATGGGGACCAACTCTATCTTTCTGGCCAGACGGATTTGGTGTTTTGACCACATGGTTGTCATCCCTTCTGTTGGTTTTGTTGCGGCAGGGAGATGAAGATGTCCTGATTGGCGCGCCAATGCGGCTGGAGAAGGACATTGTTGACCTGCCTGATATCGATGGTTTTGACCTGATCCCTGACAGCTTCCAGGAGGGAAGAGACGGAGATGTTCCGGGCTCTTCGGATGATGCCCTCGGAAGAACGGGCGATCAGGGCGAGAGCGTCCTGGGTAATGACGTTGTGGCCGAGGCCTGCTTTGTCGAACTCCGAGAGTATGAATGCCTGGATGTCGTCGGCGACGAGTTTCGGCACGATAACGGAGTAGGTGACGCGGCTTTTGATGTCGTCGTTCGATGCCAGGCCGATGGAGGTGAGGAGCCTGGGTTGGCCGATCAGCACAAGGTTGTGGTTCTTCGGGAAGTCCTCCATGAGGAGCCTGACGCGCCTGAGGCAGTCGATTTCCATCAGGTGGGCGTCATCGATGATAGGCGAGAGCATTTTACCGTTCTGATTGAGTTTGGATGCGGTTTCGATGAGGCGTTTTTCGCAGGCAAAGCAGGCTCCATCGGTGTCGAGTTTGAATGCCTCGCAGAAGATGCGCAGGGTGTTGAAGTAGGTGTGCAGTGTGCGGGAGACGACGGGAGTGATGAGTCTTTGCGGGTCGAAGACCTTGAGCGCATCTTTGAGCACGGTTTTGCCTGTGCCGGGCTCGCCCATGACGAGACAGAGGCCGCCCTGTTGGCAGTGGACTCTGAGGGTGTCGAAGATGGTCTGCTGGTGAGGCAGGAGCGTGA
>JBBTSF010000090.1:0-3323 GCA_038064815.1 Patescibacteria group bacterium | reverse complement strand
CGCACGCTAGTCGGAAGCCTTCCGACACACACCGCCCCCACGCGGTGTCTTTTTTTTGACAAACTCTTTCTGTTGCGCTATCCTTCCCTCAGATGGCCCACAAGGCCATTTTAAAAAACTCAAAATTTTATGGAAACGACTGGTCGAAAGACAAATCCTTTTTCTTGGTTCATTCAATACGTCCGAGAATCCAAAGGAGAATTGATGAAGGTAACGTGGCCTTCCAAACAAGACATTACAAAATATTCCCTCACCGTCATCGTGGTGAGTTTGGCGATTGCGATCTTTTTTGCCGGCTTTGATTTCCTGGTCAACGCGGGACTTGAATGGCTCATTAAATTGACGCACTAATTTTCTATGGCAAAACAAACCGCGAACCTTGGACGCCGTTGGTATGCGATCCATACCTACTCTGGCTACGAGGAAAACGTTGGGCAAAATTTGCGCCAACGTATTGAGACGATGGACATGGAAGGAAAAATTTTTAACGTCCTCGTCCCAAAAGAAAAAAAGATTAAGATCAAAAACGGAAAGCGCAAAACCACAGAAGAAAAGATTTTTCCTGGATATGTACTTGTCGAAATGATCGTGACGGACGATTCCTGGTACGTGGTGCGAAACACCCCAAACGTCACTGGCTTCATCGGCACCGGAACGACTCCAACCCCAATCGCAAAAGAAGAAATGGATGCGTTGCAGAAACGCATGGGTGTGGACGAACCAGAATTTACCCTCGATGTTGAAAAAGGCTCTTCCGTCATTATCACGGATGGACCGTTTAAAAATCAGGAAGGAAAAGTTGCTGAAGTGGATGAGGAACGTGGCAAAATCAAAGTGCTCGTTTCCCTCTTCGGTCGTGAAACTCCGGTTGAGCTGGATTTCTTGCAAGTTAAGAAGGTTTAAGGTACTCTCCAGCCACTTATTAATAGCCTGGTTGCTCGGTTTTATCCGGGAATCCAGTTAAAAACATCGCTATGGCAAAGAAACTTGTCACCCAAGTCAAACTCCAAATCGCGGGAGGTGCTGCAACCCCTGCGCCACCTGTCGGACCAGCTCTTGGTCAACACGGTCTTCCGATCGGTGAATTCGTGAAGCGTTTCAATGACGCCACACAAGATCGCCGCGGAGAAATTGTTCCAATCATCATCAATGTATACGACGATCGCACATTCGATTTCGTCACAAAAACCGCTCCGGCTTCTGACATGATTAAGAAAGCCGCCGGCATTCCAAAAGGATCTGGAAAACCACTTACAGAAAAAGTCGGTTCCATCACCCAAGCCCAGCTTCGTGAAATTGCCACCAAGAAACTTCCTGACTTGAACACAAACGATGTGGAACAAGCCATGAAGATTATTGCAGGAACGGCACGACAAATGGGAGTCGACGTTAAATAATAAATTCTGTGGGAGTCCGCACGGACGTTTGAACCACAAACAATTATGCCAAGTAAACGATACGCGGAAATCAAGAAGCTCGTTGATCGCACAAAAGTGTATCCGGTCGACGAAGCTGTTGCTCTTCTGAAAAAAATCGCAACCGCAAAATACGATGAATCCGTCGAGCTTCATTTGAACCTCGGAGTGGACGCCTCTAAATCCGATCAACAGGTCCGTGGAACCATCAGCTTGCCGCACGGAGTCGGAAAATCAAAACGCGTGATCGCGTTTGTGGAAGCACAAAAGGAAGAAGAAGCAAAAGCCGCAGGAGCCGACATTGTCGGAGGTGAAGAACTGATCGAAAAAATCGTTCAATCCGGACAAATGGATTTCGATGTCGCGATTGCCACCCCAGCGATCATGCCTAAATTGGCAAAACTCGCACGTCTTCTTGGACCACGTGGACTCATGCCAAACCCAAAGACAGACACCGTGGGACCAAACGTCTCCAAAATGATTGCGGAACAGAAAGCCGGAAAACAAAGTTTCAAAAACGACAACACCGGAAATATCCACCAAGTCTTTGGCCGCGCTTCCTTCAGTGAAGATCAGCTCAAAGAAAACTTGAAAGCCCTCTTGGAAGCCGTTCGCCGCTTGAAGCCATCCTCTTCAAAAGGGATTTACCTCAAGAGCGCAACAATCACTCCAAGTGTTGGTCCTGGAATCAAAATCGAAACAAACTAAGAAAAACGGCCTGCGGGCCGCTTTTCTTTTTGTCTTCAATGTGTCAAATTGATGTCACTATGTCTGTCCTTACACGCAAAGAGATTGTCACCGCTATTTCCTCTGGCGACCTGCGGTTCACTCCCGAACTCGACCAATTTCAACTTCAACCACACGCGGTTGATTTACGCCTTGGCTACAAATTTTTGATTCCAAAAAACTGGACGGTCGACGAAAAAGGACGACGCGCGATCAAGATTTCCATCGATGATATTGATGCGCACATCGGCCAATTCGACGAAGTCCAGCTACAGCCCGGACAATACTTCGATCTGCTTCCAAACGAATTTGTGATCGGCACATCGCTTGAACGTATCGAGATCAACGCAATGAATCTCATGGCGATTCTTTTTCCCCGCACCTCCACGAATCGACGTGGGATTGATTTGTCACTCTCTGGAATCATCGACACAGGTTACAAAGGCCACCTCATCTTCCCCATGAAAAATGAAGCGGGTGATCAGGTGATTCGTGTCTATCCAGGGGAACGTGTTTGCCAAGTGATTTTTCAAGAACTGAATGTTCCACTCACACCCGAGGAAGCAAACCTTCACGGAATGACCGCGGCGAAATATACAGAATCAAACAAACCCAATTTTGTTTTAGATAAAGACGAAGAACGACAATTATTGATCGGTGGCAAATTAGATGAATTAAAAAAGCAGTTTGGGATATAAAAAAATCCGGAAGCGGACTTCCAGATCAGTCGAACGTCAAGCGGATGGACACGCGTCCTTCCAGGGAAACATGCTCGGGACACCATCCCGCTTCACACCGCTCGAAGTCTCGGCGGATCGCTCGCAGTTTCCACCACCCAGAGAGTCCGCGTGGTCTGACGACAAAGCGATAGGTGTCCTCGAAATCCCAGACCCGCTCAACACGACACGGAACGACGATCTCGTTCCACCTAAGTCGAGTGACGCACGACAGCTCTTCTGTGGTCACCATCGCTTTGGTGAAAAGGCTCAGAACCCAAAATCGGAGTCCGAAGGCCGAAGCCTTGAATCGCGTGAATCGGAAGTCGTGAACGGCGAGCTTCCGACGAGCTGAGAAAATCGGTCGAACCTTCTTGTCGTCCAACGGTGCCATGACAACCCTCTCTTTGGTAGACCAAAAGATAAACGATCTTCATCGTTTTGTCCACCATAGACCCATCTATTT
>JBBTSF010000089.1:0-3501 GCA_038064815.1 Patescibacteria group bacterium | reverse complement strand
ACTGTTTTCAGATCCGTAAATGTAAATCGATCGTCACGAGAGTGTTTGGACCAATAACAAACAGACATTCCTAGTCCTTGTAGATTTTCTGCGACAGCAATTCCGATATGACCAAGTCCGATCACCCCTGCGGTTTTTCCTTTAAGTTCGTATCCTTGATGATTTTCAAAATGAAGTTTCCAATCTGATTTTATGAGAAGCGGAATTTTTCTTGAGAGCGCAAGCGCCGCCATCGTTGTCCATTCCGTAACCGCACGTGCAGAAAATCCCGGGAGATTCATCACCGGGATACCGAGCGACTTTGCAAATGCACCATCAATCCAACTAAACGATGTCGTTTGCAAAATGATCGCCTTGAGATTTGGAATCTGCTTGATTGTTTCATTTTCGACTGACCAATTACATGCGTCTGGATCAATCGCGAGAATCCGTTCTTCATCACCCACCAACAAACCCGGAACCTGTCGGAGTGGCTGAACCGTATCTGAAACAATAACCTCACCGACTGATCCTAATTGATCAAGCTGCTCTCCACGAAAAAGTTTATGTGCGACCGGACTAACAATAAAAATTTTCATAACATGATTAGGGGGTCAGAGCCGGATAGCTACCAGAGTTTGAATGAGGATTCAACACTTCTTCACTTTTGAAAACCAAACCGAAATGATCGTAAGCAAAAGCAGCACAAAAAATGAAGACAGCCCAACCGCCGTGAGAACCTCCGTTATTTCTGAAATAATATCAACGCTGTCGTTCGTTAGTTGAATCGCGGCAAAGATGAAAACACCAACCCCGCCAATCCAAATACCGAGAAGGATACTTTTGTGATGTTGAAATAATTGATGCATAAATCTACTTAGCTTTAGGTAAAAAATCACGCTCCATGACACTTCTTAAATTTCTTTCCACTTCCACAATGACACGGATCATTTCGACCAAGATCTTTTGCAGGTCCTGCAGTTGTAACGACCGCCGTTCCTCCCTCTTCTGTTTTTGCTCCTTGCAACACAACTCCCGCACGCTGCATGACAGAGCGGCCGAGTTCGACTTGGACACGCATATCAACGGCGTGTTTGGCGTATTTGAAGAAGGAATACGTTACTTCGTAGTTAATCGCAGATAAAAGATGTTGAAAGAGTTGATAGCCCTCTTTTTTGTATTCCGTAAGCGGATCTTGTTGACCGTATCCGCGAAGACCGATCCCTGTGCGAAGCGCTCCCATCGCAGCGAGGTGATCAATCCAAAGCACATCGATCGCGCGCAAGATCACACCGCGTTCAATGTTGTAGAGCTCCTGCTTATCTTCAAATAACCCGAGAAGATTCTCGTAGTGTGACTTGATAAATCCCATGATCGTCTCAATTACGCGCGTACGATCTTCGGCGAGATGTTTTTTGCCATCGATTGTTTCCACAACCGTTGTGCGCAATGTTTCTTTTTGTTCTTCGGTGAGCGACAAGATCGATTCAACCGCGTCCACAATCTTATGAGGGTTTGCATCCGAACGTTGCTGCTCGGTACTTGCGATCTCCTGTCCCGAACCTTTGACCGCCGCAACCACATCACCTGTATGAAACAATACAACCTGCTCAACTTCTCCTTCGATAATATCAAGCACGCGTTCTTTCAACTGTTCGGGAGACTCGGAAAAAAGTTTGAGAATCTCAACACGGCGGGCGTAAATGACTTCGCGGTGTTTGTTGAGAACGTCATCGTACTCGAGCAAATGTTTGCGCGTATCAAAGTGATGACCTTCCACGCTGTGCTGAGCTTTTTCAATCGATTTGCTGACCATCCCGTTTTCAATAGGCATGTCATCAGGAATTCCAAGACGGTCCATCATGGATTTTGTGCGATCAGATCCGAAAATGCGCATCAGATCGTCTTCCATCGAAATATAAAATTGTGTGGAACCTGGATCACCTTGGCGACCAGAACGTCCGCGCAGCTGGTTGTCGATGCGGCGTGCGTCATGTCGTTCCGTGCCGATCACATGCAACCCATTCAATTCTTTCACACGATTCTCTTCTTCTTTGTTTGGCGGATTCCCCCCCAAACGAATATCGACTCCGCGACCCGCCATGTTTGTGGCGATCGTCACAGCTCCTGAACGGCCGGCTTGCGCAATAATTTCTGCTTCGCGTGCGTGATTTTTCGCGTTGAGTACTTCATGCGGAATCCCAGCTTTCTCAAGCAAGCTTGCAAGTATTTCGTTTTTTTCAACAGACGCCGTTCCAACAAGAACCGGCTGACCCTTTTCTCGACGCTCACGAATTTCATTTACGACCGCAGAAAACTTTCCAAGTTCGGTTTTGTAGATGCGATCCGGAAGATCTTTTCGTTTTGCTGGATGATGGGTTGGAATTTCCATCACATCGAGCTCATAAATTTTCCCAAACTCTTCTGCTTCAGTTGCAGCTGTTCCCGTCATTCCCGAAAGCTTGCCGTACATACGAAACAAATTCTGAAACGTGATCGTCGCAAGTGTCTGACTTTCTTTTTGAATCTCGACACCTTCTTTCGCTTCGATCGCTTGATGAATGCCTTCGGAAAAACGACGACCCTGCATGAGGCGGCCCGTAAATTCATCCACGATAATCACTTCGCCATCTTTGACGATGTAGTGAACGTCGAGTTTGTAATTCGCTTTTGCGCGAAGAGCGGTGTCCGCAAAACGCGCGTGCATGCCTGTTCCGACGGCGTAGAGATTATCAATTCCAAGTGTGCGCTCGATGCTTTCGATTCCAACATCTGTGAATGTTGCCGTGCGCATTTTTTCGTCGACGTTGTAGTCGACGTTTTCTTTGAGACCGGCCACGATCTGTGAGAAGCGTCGGTAGAGTTCGTTGGATTCTTCGGATGGTGCGGAGATGATGAGTGGTGTGCGCGCTTCGTCGATCAAAATAGAATCGATTTCGTCCACGATCGCAAAATGCAAATCGCGCATCACGGCCATCTCGAGCGTAGGAACCATGTTGTCTCGCAAGTAATCAAATCCAAACTGGTTGTTTGTTCCGTAGGTGATGTCGGCCGCGTACGCATCCTTGCGCGAGACAGGTTTCAAAAAATCTTCCTCCACACGAAAAGATTCCATCGCAATCTTTTGCTCATTCATCTCGCTACCGGCCACAGGCTCCCGCATCCCTTTATAGCTTGGGTCATAGATCAACCCATTCTCTTGTTGAATACATCCGACACTGAGTCCAAGAAAATGATAAATCTGTCCCATCCACACCGCGTCGCGTCGCGCGAGATAATCGTTCACCGTCACGAGATGACAACCTTTTCCGGCAAGCGCGTTGAGATAAAGCGGTGCTGTAGATGTGAGCGTCTTTCCTTCTCCGGTGCGCATTTCCGCAATGCCGCCTCGATGCATCGTGAGACCTCCCATCAACTGAACATCAAAATGGCGCTGACCAAGTGTGCGCTTTCCTGCTTCACGGACAACCGCGAATGCTTCAAAGGCAATATTGTCGAGTGTCTCGCCAGAAGCAAGACGTT
>JBBTSF010000088.1:0-1815 GCA_038064815.1 Patescibacteria group bacterium | reverse complement strand
AAATATAATTCCCAAGAAATATAAATTATCAGAATTAAATAAAATCTTTATTAAACATTCTAATTATAAATTTGTTAATTTTATCAATGACATCAAATTAAGAAATAATAAAGACGGATTGAGATTAGAAGATGCATTGATTTATAGATTTATGTATTCTGATCCAAATTCAACTAAAGAATCCATTACATCTCATATAAATTATGTCTATGAAACTACTTTTGACAGGCAAACTTTCGATTCTAAAGAAAATAACATTGGTATCGATGTTTATTTATCTATCTTTGAAGATATATTTAAACTTGTTTCTACTCCAACAATAAATTTATTACATGATCCAGTCAATACACTGGACATAAAAAATCATGTTATGGTGGGTATTGATGGAACATATAATTTGGATTATGAATTTAAACAACAAATGAATTTATGCATGTATGACATAACTAATTCTATACCAATTTATTTAACAAATAATTCTAAAAATACAGAAATCAAAAGCGTTACTGATCTTATAAAAGGAAATTTAGATTTATTAAAAAATTCAAAATATATATTTATTTTTGATAGAGGTTATCATTCCAAAGATTTTTTCAACTTCCTCAACAACAATGGTCTGTTATTTATCATCAGATGTAAAAATAATTGTAAACAAAATCTATTTAGTAAAGATAAATTTAGATTCGTAAATAAAGATACTATAAGCGTATCAACATTTTTCACACCCAAGAAAGAAAAATCGTGTTATAAAGTCACAACAAAAAATAAAGTATGTCTTGTTACTAATATTAAAGCTGATTTGTCAGATGAATTTCTTTTAAATATGTATGCAAACAGATGGGAAATTGAAATCTTTTTTAAACTTCTTAAAGCAAATTTTAAATTCTCTAATATGCACCAACATAACCCAATAAGTGATAAAAAAACATACATATGTAATTTAATTATAATTCTCATTACGACATATTTAAAAAATATGATGATGGATATAAAGAAAATCACGTCAGTTAAAAACATTAATACAACAAACTTGATAAGGGGTTTCTTTAGTGAAAATTTAATAGAGGAGTTTATAAATGAAAAATTTAGAGAGAGCAATGTATTAAATTTTTGTGATTCATATATAAAAATAACGAAAAATAAAAAAAATAGACATTTTTTAAGGATATCTAAGAGACCATTCAGTAAATGGTACGTAAAAAAGTTTTCATTGAATTCTTCTTATTTAAAAATAATTAAGGCACACATCAAAAGAGACCCAAGTGATTTACATGCGAATGAAAAAGTTAAGTACAATAAGATAATAAAAATAGATATCATTGATAAAAAACAATTTGGATAAATACCAAGCAACATACATATTTTTTTATTTATATATTTTCTGTTTTAATATAAATGAATGTATGTTGTTGATCAAAACAGATATACTAAAATAATTAGATCACAAAAAATGTAAGAAAATCACATAAAAGTCATGAGGCAGATATATACATAGCCCGTAGTACTTTTTATTTTTTCTACCGAAGGTATGCAAAATTTTTGTGTTGGTATATAAAAGTGGTTACTTTATATGCTTTTTTTATATATTTGTCGCCTCATATACTTTTTCTTATTCTGCATTCATTGATTTTTTATTTATATTCTGAGCTATTATTATAAATATGTATTTGCGAAAATTTATGAAATATAGCACGAAATGCAGATATTTATCTGCGTTGATTGGAGGAGCAGCGGTTGATAAGGAAAATGCATTGCTGGCCGATATTAAATCATCATCAGCAATATATGTTTTTGTGTTGAAAGACAAGCAGAATA
>JBBTSF010000087.1:0-11531 GCA_038064815.1 Patescibacteria group bacterium | reverse complement strand
TGAGGTCATTGATCGATTCCCCACCAATGTAACTTGGGTGATGAATGTAGACATCGAAGAATGCTTTGTACAGTGCACCGATCTCTCGAATCTTGAACTTCCATCCGTACACATACGATTGCAAACTCGCAGACATCCCTGTGCTCTTCACCCCAACCTGCTCACACGTCCAAATCGCTCGAGGCAGATGGTATCCCTGCGAAACAAGAATTGCTTCCTCGACTCCCCAAATTTGTTTCGCACGGATACACGTATCGTAAGTTCGTCGTCCTGCATAGTCTGCAAAAATCACATCTGCAGGAATCAAAAACTCTTTCACCAATGTCTGACGCATGACTTCGGGCTCATTGTAATTCTCAAAACGATTGTCGCCCGAGACAAGAATCACCTTGATTTTGTTTTTGTGAAAAAGATCTGCGACGACACTGAGCCGATCATGCAACGCATCCGACGGAGTTTGTTGAACCGTGAGACCCGCACCGAAGACGATCGCCACAGCCGTCGGTGAAACAGATTCTGTGCTTGTGTAGATGTGATTGCTTCCAAAACGAAAAATCCAGAACGGAATGAGGACTGTCGCAAGAATAAAAATACCAATCACCAGCAAAAATTTTTTCATACCCAAAGTTTATCACATGTCTTGACTCTGCGGCGTTTACAGAGTACATTCCCGGCGCTCACGC
Source organism: Patescibacteria group bacterium (assembly GCA_038064815.1). Lineage (GTDB taxonomy): Bacteria > Patescibacteriota > Patescibacteriia > UBA9934 > GWF2-40-263 > JBBTSF01. Next base: position 10,848 of record JBBTSF010000087.1, on the reverse strand, counting down.
ACTCTCATCATCCACGCGTGAGGAAGGAAGGTTGGATGTCTAAGCAAACGCTTGATCAGCTGATCGCACACCTGTCGACGACGTTCCCTGAGACTCAGGTGGACAGAATCGCACGTACGCTTGGTCCTTTGTTCCCTGAGACGGGAAGCTTCGCCTACGGAGCTGTGTGGAACCTGCCCAAGGGGGTCATTCCGCACGTGTCGCTCCTGACGGACAGAAGGCACCTGCGCAAGGTCACGGGCTACTCGCTCGCCTCGCGTACCATCACGGGAAGTCCGAACCGGTTCGACCTCGAGCACGGGCTCGCCCGAAGCGTGCCGGGCTACAGCCATCGGATGGAGCGGTTGCGCCGTAGCCTCGTCATCCCGGCGATCCGCGCACGGGACTTGCCAGGATCGGACGACCTCACGGACTGCATCGAACGCATGGTCGAAACCGTCGACTTTGGCTCGTCTGAGAAGGCGGACCGTTCTCTGGCACGAGACAACCTCGAGAGTCTCCTGCTCACTTGGATCCTCTGCATCCAGGTCGAAGCCGATCTGCCCGAACACGCCGCCGCCCTCGACCAGCTCGTCCGCAGCGCCTGCGCCGGCTTCATCCCGCTCGGCTTCGGCGCCACCAAGCCCAACGTCCTCATCATGACCTGCGCCTAGAAGGCGCTCTCTCGTGTCGCACCTACATCCGGTGCGGCTTTTTTATTTTCCACATGTCTGTCAGATGTCGCCTGTGGTATATTTTATGAAATACAAAAACTCTATGGACCAAAAACAATGGCAGCGTGCGTCAACTCTTTCAAACGATCTCCTCGCCACTTCTTACGAGACCGATCTTACCCATGGACTCACAGATACGCAGGCGCAGGCGAGATTAAAAACGGTTGGGAAAAATGTTCTCAGCGCGAATGAACAAGGCTGGTGGGATCTGCTTGTGCGTCAGTTCAAATCTGTTTTTATCTATCTTCTTCTTTTTGCCGCGATTCTTTCTTTTATTTTGGGAGAATATATTGATGGCGTCCTTGTCCTCCTTTTCATCAGTCTTAACGTGATTCTCACATTTTTTCAGGAATACAAATCACACAACATTCTTGAGTCGCTCAAAAAATACTTCGTCGCGAAAACAACCATCGTTCGTGACGGAAAGGAAATCACGGTCATGAGCACAGAACTCATCCCAGGCGATATTGTTTCGGTGAAGCCTGGGGATATTCTTCCTGCGGACATGCGTTTTTTCCAAACACGTGAATTGGCGATTGATGAATCGCTTTTAACAGGTGAGTCCGAAGAGGTTGAAAAAGTTGCGGACACACTTACGGAAGAACCAAAAGAAATCTTTCTTGCAAAGAACAGTGGCTTTGCCGCGACAACGGTCGTTCGCGGACACGGAATGGGTGTGGTCGTCGCGACACGTTCTGAAACCGTTGCCGGATCAACCGCACGTCTTGCCGCAGAAACAAAACGTGTCAGTAGTTTTGAAACGTCCATGAACCAATTCAGTGTCTTCATGCTTCGTTTGGTCGTTGTCACACTCGCCGTTCTTTTTGTTCTCCATCTCATCATCAAGGGTCCAAGCCTTCAGATCGGTGATCTTCTGATCTTCTTTATTGCTCTTGCCGTATCTGTCGTTCCTGAAGCTTTGCCTGTTGTTTTTACCTTTGCTCTTTCCCACGGCGCGTCAAAACTTGCCAAGGCGAATGTTGTTGTTAAACGTCTGACTTCAATTGAGGATTTAGGAAACATTGAAATTCTTTGTACGGATAAAACAGGAACGATTACGCAAGGAGAAATGACGGTTGCTGGAACGTTTGATCAAAACGGAAGTGCACTGAGTGTGGGACGACAAGGCATTCCAGACGCCACACAAATCAGCAATCCGTTCGACCAAGCCATTATCGACGCAGCACAAAAAACAAAGGAGACAACACCTGAGTTGACCCTTGTGGAAACACTTGGGTTTGATCCGAAGACACGTTTGGATCTGTCGTTGTTCAAAGGCAAAAAATTTGTCGTCGTTGTCCGTGGAGCCCCAGAGTCTGTGATGGAAAAATGTAAATTGAGTAACGAGGATCAAAAAACGGCGACAGCTTGGATGGAATCGGAAGGCAAAAAAGGACACCGCGTGCTTGGGATTGCCATGCGCGAATTTGATCGCGCTCCGAAGGAGTGGCAGAAAGCAGATGGATATGTCTTTGCCGGACTGCTTTCTTTTAAAGATCCATTAAAGCCAGATGCCATTGCAGCCGCAAAGAAAGCAGATCAACTTGGCATTCAGCTCAAAATTATTACAGGCGATCGACCAGAAGTGGCGGGAGCGATTGCAAAGGAAGTTGGGATTATCAAAGACGCGGCCGACGTGGTCACAGGCGCAGCCCTCTTTGCGATGTCTGCTGCAGATCAATTGAAAACCGTTGCAGCGACAGCTGTCTTTGCACGCGTGAGTCCGCAAGAAAAATTGGAGATTATTCGTCTTCTGAAAATTCATGCACGCGTGGGATTTTTGGGTGAAGGCATTAATGACGCTCCTGCGTTGAAGGAAGCGCATGTCGGCATTGTCGTGGCAAACGCCTCAGACGTCGCGCGTGAAGCCGCGGACATTGTGCTTCTGGAAAAAAGTTTACTTGCCATTTTGGATGGAGTTGAGCAAGGTCGTCGTGTTTTTCTCAACACAATCAAATACATCAAAATCACGTTGGCATCGAACTTCGGAAATTTCTATGCGGTCATCATCGCCTCGCTGTTCATGCCGGATCTTCCCATGCTTCCGATCCAACTTCTGCTCGTAAATCTTCTCTCAGACTTTCCGATGATTGCTGTTGCAGGTGACACCGTTGACGCAGAGGATCTCAAAAAACCAAAACACATGGATCTGCGTGCGATGGGATTCTTCACAACCTTCTTCGGTGTTGTCAGTACGATTTTCGATCTTCTGCTGTTTGGACTTTTTTACCGCATGGGCACAGCTATTCTTCAAACCGCTTGGTTCATTGCGAGCATCATGACAGAACTTCTCGTCATTCTCTCCTTGCGCACACGTCGATGGTTTTTCCTCGCGCAAGCACCGAGTCGTGTTCTTTCTTTTTTCATCATCGGCGCCGCACTCGCAACTATTCTTCTTCCACAATTTGCATTCACCCGTCACTTGTTTAGCTTCGCCCAACTCTCCTCGTCACATCTCCTCATGATCGTCGCCATTGTCGTGGGATACCTTCTTGCAACAGAACTCGTGAAACAAATGTACGAACGGCTCGTGCACGCACAAGTGGAATCTTCCTAGTCAAGAATTGAAATAAAAAAACCTGCCAGAAGGCAGATCAGGAGGCGCGATCGATCACGCGTTTGAGAAGAATCGGGGTGAGCATGGTGGTCAGAAGGACCATGATCATCGAGGCACCGAAGAGTTCTGGTGTCAGGATTCCTTTTTGAAAACCGATCGTCGCGAACACGATTCCAACCTCGCCGCGAGGAACCATTCCGACTCCGATGAGGAGTCGGTTGTCTGACACGACCAAACCGCAGGCCAGCTTCCCCACGACAGCGATCACGGTGAACGTGATGCCAATGACAAGGACTGACATGCTCAGAAAGATCTGCGGATCAACAATGCAACCGGCGTAGACGAAGAAAATCGGACCGAGTGCGACAATGAGGCTGTCGATGAAACCTTCGACCGACTTTTCGTGTACGGGTTTGTCTTCACGAATGAAGTAAACTTCCTCAAGCGCCACACCTGCGAAGTAGGCACCCACAATCGCGGCGAGCCCGACCGACAGAGCGGCGGCGCCATAGAGGAACAGAAAGGAAAGGACAATCGCTTCACGCGCCTCTTCGTTAAGACGATTGAGCGCTCTGAGAAGAGGCGGCGCAAGCCGGTGTCCGAGGACTGGAACGATTCCCACAAACAGCAAGGCCTGCCCAATCTTGATTGAAACAGCCCCAACTGCAAGGTCCTCTGAAGAATTCAGCGCGTCGCACACGGTAAGGATCAGCAGTCCGAGAACATCGTCGATGACTGCTGCACTAATGATCGTACGCGCATAGCGCTTGTGGATGACGCCAAGCTCTTGCAGAACAGCAACCGTAATTCCCACAGACGTAGCCGCGAAGACTCCGCCTTGAAAAAGGGCGACGGGCCACGCAACGTGGGTGGCTGCCATGGTGTAGGCAAATCCACCAATGACCGGAACGATCACACCGATACATGCAACCTTCCAGCCTTGCCTGGCATCCTGAATGATGGAGTGAAGATTGCCTTCGAGACCTGCTTTGAAAAGCAGCAGCATCGCCGCTATCTCAGCGAGTCCCGCAATGAAGGGGATCCCGTGGGTCGATCGCAGTTGTCGGAACAGATCCGTGCCACTAAAAAGCATCCCGATAATCAATCCCCCGATAAGCGCCCCCAGAACGCGAGGCTGATGGAATCGCTTTGCGACGGCGCCGAAGACGACTGTTGTGAGAATAGCGCCTCCGATCCAAAGCAGATAGCCGGCAAATTCGCTATGCATCTCTCCCTCCTGAAACCATTCAGAGCGAGTGGAATGTATTATACAAACGGCAAAATGTCTATACGTTTACAAACGAAAAAAGCACAGAGAGGATCTCTGTGCTTTTAAAATTTACGACATCTAGGAACAACATCCGCCTGCATCACAACACCCACCTCCCATCTTAATCGCTTCCGCAATCAATGCGAGTGAGTCTACGTGATTATAGAACTTAAGTGTATGGACCATGTTGAGTGGAATCCACTGCGCCTTTCCTCCGTATTTTTTTTCAAAGTCAGTGAGATTCTCAACAGAAATTTCTCCACTCATGACATCACACGTGTAGTAGGTCAACATTGCATGAGCGGTTCGCACACCGTCTGGATAAATAAAAAACGAATCAAAACATCCCAACAACTCTCCTCGCTCAACGGTGTATCCCGTCTCTTCCCAAACCTCACGCACCAGGGCCTGCTCCAGTGTTTCGTGAATATCCATTCCACCACCAGGGAAATCCCATCCATCCCAGCACGGAGTCAATAACACCTGCTGATCCCGAACTATCACCCCGTAAACTGACGGACGCCAGGTTAAATCGGCTGCAGGGACTTCTCTTTCATTTCCATCTTTATCGTGACAGGTGACAAACGTTTTTTCTGGATCTGGATGCATAGTGGGATTATTTAGCTAACTGTTCTTGGAATAATTTTAATATCTGTTTTCGTTGATGAATGGGAATCAGGCTCCAGTCTGGTCCAGAGGAAAAGACTTCTTTAAAAAGCACAGCAACCGTTTCATGTAACCATTGTGAATCCTTGCTGTAAAGAAGAGATTTCTTTGAAGAGATGTCAGCAATGTTGATAAGGGTCTTTGCGTCCACAAACGACGACCAGAAGGCATCGATCTGCTCTTGATACTGCGAGAAAAATTTCTGTGGATCCTCCATGATCTCCAACTGTGAAAAAATGAGTTTTTGTTCTGGAACGATTCCATCAACAATTTTAGTATCGTTCTTCAACGTCTCTGCGAAATACTCATGTGTATATCGCGCAAGTTCTTTTAGATACACATCCTGCCAACCAACCTCAAGTGATCCGTGTGTCATGAGCTCACGAAAAGCGAGGTGGTCACGTTCGTTTGTTTCTGAGGATGTGAAGTTGAGTGTGTTTTGAAGAATGGCGATCAGCAGCAAATTTGCGCTCGAGGCAGAAATATTTTCTTGATGTCCACGCTTTTTAAACTCTTCCCAAATCTGCGTCGCCGCTGCTCCGACCCGTTCAATGTGTGACCGCTCGTTTAATCGACTCGACCAATACTCTTCCCAGCCATAATGATGATCGTAAATTTCTTCGATCTGTGACTCTGGTAAATCCGGAAACGCAAAGTGTGCGGGATCCGACAGGTCGACGTAGACAAGACGATCTTCTGGTTTTGGATCATACATTAAAAGATACTCAGCGTTTTGTTTCAGACACAAAGGCGAGACCGTGTGATTCAGAGGTCCGATAAACACCGCGACTGATTCCTTCCCTTCTAACTTTAAAAGCTCTGCATACGCGACCGCGCAGGCAAAGGCATCGACATCATTAAACGCTTTTCCGGCTGAGACAATGTACATATCTGAGAGTCTATCATAAAACAAAAACAGCCGTTTGAGCGGCTGTCTCTGTAACGCTTATACGCGTCGAACGTTTGTTGCACGAGGACCCTTGTCAGAGTCTTCTGTGTCGAATGTCACTTCGTCTCCCTCGCGGAGCTCGTCAAATGACACACCGACCAATGCAGACGAGTGGAAGAAAAGATCCTTTTCCTTGCCTTCGACGGCAATGAATCCGAACCCTTTGTCCTGCAATCGCTTGATTGTACCTTGCATGTATTTATGTTAGGTGAGTTATCTGCAAATATCCCTGATCATGGAAATTTGTAGATTCCACTCACGAGACTATTTACTGAGCAGCAGTCTACAGCATTATCCATTTTTTGTCAAAGTGGAGGGTGTGAATTCTTTGAACCGCTCTGTCATTTTCTGCACAATTTCGTCCCCAAATGACTTGATCGCAGGGTCAACATCCGCATATTTCATGCTGTATTTAATGCTGAATTCGAAATGTTCTTTGTAAAGAACGCCATCTGAATATTCCAGGGCTTGAAGGGTGGCTTCGAGCTTATCCAGAGCCTTTACGACCTTGGCCTCAAAAGAAACTTTCTGCTCGGCTTCAAGCCAGAGGTCATAGAATTCTTTTGCGTCGGATTCGGGGAGCTGGGAAAAAAGTTGCCGTACGGCCTGGGTTTCACGTTCCATCTTCTCCTGAGCAAGACGTTCATCAAAGGCATGCGTACTCTTCCCTGTTCCATCCTCTCCAAGTGGACTTTCATCTCCCGTGATAATTTCGGCAATGTCGTGAATCAATGCCATCTTCAACGCTTTTTCCAAATCGATTTTTTGAGAAAGTCTTGGCGCCATCATCAACACAAGCATTGTCAGCCGCCAACTGTGATCCGCAACGGACTCATACCAGTGCGGCTGCGGATATTCTTTCCAAAAAAACTGCCCGCGCCAGCGTTCAATTTTCTTTAGCCCTTCGAGCGCGGTGGCAAAAGAATATAATTTTTCCGTGTCTGACATATGGGCGTATCTTAGCAGACCCATTGCCAAATCTGAACTTTTTGGATATCATCCTCACACTTCTATGGCCGACCACGGAAACGTCATCATTCGTTTCGAAAATGTCACATTCGGATACGACAAAGAAAAACCAATCCTCGATGAGGTGAATTTTGCCGTTCGCGAAAATGCAAAGATGACGGTCATGGGCCAAAACGGTGCAGGGAAAAGTACGATCTTCAAAATGCTGACTGGAGAACTTACGCCCGACGCTGGAAAAATCCATGTCCAACAAGGAGCCACGATCGCTATTGCCACACAGGTCATGCCACGCGATCGCATGGAAGATACCGTTTCTGAATTTTTTGCGCGTGCCTTCCCCGAAAAAATGTACGATCTAGATCGACGGATTGCAGATGCGCTCGAGGTCGTGAACATGACGACGGTGTTTGATAAAAAAATCAAAGACTTTTCTGGTGGCCAGCAAGCGCGTCTTCTGCTTGCCTACGCTGTCATCCAAAATCCAGACATCTTGCTTTTGGATGAGCCGACAAACAATTTGGACACCGCCGGCATTGAACACCTCACGGGATTCTTGATGGTGTATTTGAAAACGGTTCTTGTCATCTCGCACGATGCAGACTTTTTGAACGCGTTTACGGAAGGAGTTTTGCACTTAGATATCTTTACCGGAAAAGTTGAACGTTACGAAGGAAACTATTTCAACGTGGTGGAGGAAATTACGGCGCGTGTGGAACGTGATCGCGCGAAGAACGCACAGCTTTTGAAGGAAATTCAGGATCGAAAAGACAAGATCAACTTCTTTGCCAACAAAGGGGGAAAGATGCGTAAGCTTGCAAGCAAACTGCGCGATCAAGTTGCGGATGCAGAGGAGAACATGGTGGATGTTCGACGCGATGATCGAACGATTCGCGACTTTACGATCCCGGCGCAATACTTTGTGGATCCAGTGGTCACGATTACATCCGTCAAAATTATCGACAACCACGAGCCACGACGTGCGGAAGTAAACATTAAGATGCGTAAGCGTCAGCGTCTGCTGATCTCGGGACCAAACGGGATTGGAAAAAGTACATTATTGCGAACGCTCGCAGAAGGATCCGATGAAGGCGCCGTGATCGCACCGGACGTGAAGGTTGGATATTATCGACAAGATTTTTCTGGATTGGATTTTTCTCAAACCACATACGCATCACTCGAATCTGTGATGGAAGTGCCAGACAACGAAATCCTTCGTGGAACAGCGGCACAATTTTTGTTGACAGGAGACCTATTGAAAAACCAAATCGGTTCCCTTTCCGAAGGACAAAAAGGACTTCTCTGTTTCGCCCGTTTTGTTTTGCAACAACCAGGTCTTCTGATTCTCGACGAACCAACAAACCACATCAACTTCCGCCACCTCCCTGTGATCGCAAAAGCGATTGAGGAATACGAGGGCTGCATGATCGTTGTGAGCCACGCTCCAGATTTTGTCAGTCAGATCAACTTCACCGAGTGGTTGGATTTGGGAACACTCTAGAGAAATCCCTTGTTGCTTTCTGAAAACTCTGTTACGTTACGGGCCTGAGGTTGAACTTAATCACTCTCATAAGCAAAAGAATATGTTTCAAGACCCATCCGAGGAAGAAGTGCAGGGTGATGAAGTAGCTCCAACAGAAACACCTGATTCATCTGACGAAGAAACCGTCGATGAACCAGCAAAGACAGAATAGAAAAAAGACTGCTCTTACGGAGCAGTCTTTTTGTTTAGGTGTGATCCTACAAGGCGCCCCGTTGCCCAAGAGGCTTGGAGATTGAAGCCGCCCGTAAATCCATCCACATCGAGAATTTCTCCTGCGAAATACAGACCGGGACACTGTTTCGACTCCATCGTGCGCGGATCCACTTCGGACAATGTAACGCCGCCGGCCGTGACAAATTCATCTCCCGCCCCACGCTGGACGACAGTCAACGGAATCGCTTTGAGCCAGGCAAGGCATCGCTCACGGTCTTTTTTCCTTATTTGATTTGCAGGTTTGTCTTCTGTCACACCAAGTTCTCGCACAAGAATTTCAGAAAGCGATTTTGGAACCAGGAGTGCAAGAATACTTTTAAACTGTTTGTGACCGTTTTGTAAAATTAATGTCTCGACCTGTGTTCGAAGTTCCTCTGGTGTTTGATCTGAAAACAAATCGATCGTAATTTCAAGTGGCGTGTTGGTGTCGTATGTTTCAAATGCAACGAGTGATGAGAGTGCAAACACAGCCGGGCCACTCACTCCTTTATGTGTGAACAAAAACGGACCGGTAAAATGAATTCCCTTTCCACGCTTTGCGGTGATCTTCGCATGCTCAAACGAGAGTCCAGAAATTTCTGCTGGCCATTTCTCCCGAGTAAAGAATGCATTGAGACTTGGAGCGAGCGGTGTGATCGTGTGACCGAGTGTAGACGCAAACGCATAGCCATCACCCATTGAGCCTGTGTGACGATACGCTTGTCCACCTGTGGTAAGAACGAGTTTGTCGACCAGAAGTGGTTCGTCGTTTCCTTTTGTATAAATCGCAAAGTGGTCAGAAATTTTTTCAACTCGCACTGCATGTGTTTTCAACAGCACATGCATCTGCGGCACACGAAACATTTGCTCAAACACACGCACAATGTCCCGACCATTATCTGACTGCGGAAACACGCGCATGTCTTCCTGCGTTTTGAGTGGAACATCGTGTGACTCAAACCAATCGTACACGGCTTCCGGTGGAAACGCGTACATGGCCGAGGTCAGAAACTTTGATCCACGAGGATACTTCGTCAACAACATTTTCACGTCACGAATCCCCGTTGTCACATTGCATCTGCCACCACCAGAAATAATCACCTTCTTCCCCAACCCATCATTGCGCTCAATCAAAAAAATCTCAGCAGACGGATCCGCCTCATACACAGTCGCGGCACACATAAGCCCCGCCGCCCCTCCACCGATGATTGCGATGCGCATAATTATTTAGACTTTGTCTTACTGATTTTTTTCTTTCGTTTCTTGGGAGCAGTTAAAGGTGTCCCGTCACATGAAAGCAAAAATCGTTCTTGTATTTCCTGAAGTTCATCCCGTGGGATCCTCCCGTACTCGTTTTGCGCATCTTCTGCACTGGAACGAAAGACCCGATCCTGAATCAAGATTTCTGGATGTACTTCAAACGCTCGTTCATTCCATCCTAGCAGAAACAGACCTGACAAGCGTCGGACGCGGGAAAGAGCGACGTAGCCCTGGCCGAATTCGAAGACGGAACTGAGATCCATGACAGCGGCATCTAAACTCATTCCCTGACTTTTGTGAACCGTGATCGCCCAAGCGAGTCTGAGTGGAAATTGTGTCACCTTGGCGAGTGTCTTTCCGTTTTCTTCCACAGCCCAAGTCATGGGTTCGACGGTGACACGTAGTCCTGTGCGCGTTTTGATAATCGGTCGTTTACTTTCTTTCTGGAAGCCTTCGACAACACCGAGTGTTCCATTTACAAACCCCTCTTTGGGATTATTTTTTGTAAACATCACAGTGGCGTCTATTTTCAAATGTAATTCCTCTGGAGACAAACATCCCTTTTTTAAAATATCGATAAGCACAGGCTTCCCTTCATCCTTCATCGCAAATCCATGACGCTCCCCTGGAAGTTTGGCGAGCATCTGCTTGTTGATTCGATCCACATCATGGTTGTGTGCGAAAAGAGTTGGCACGCGATCAGGAGCATGGCTTGGCAGGATTCTTCGTTCC
>JBBTSF010000086.1:0-2235 GCA_038064815.1 Patescibacteria group bacterium | reverse complement strand
GCCAAAGGGTTTGATCGAAAACAAGATCGCTTAGTGTTTGATCGTTCAAATACCGAACTTCAAAAGGTAGTGAAGCGTGGCAAGGAGCTTTTCCAGAAGGCACGAGACGAATCCCATCGATTTGCGGTAAAATATCATCGAACGCTTCGAAGTAAGCAACTTTTTAATCCATAGACTGTTTTTGTGCACACTCGTAATTACGCGGCCCCTTTTTCGTTTAAGCCCAAGCAGGTTCTTTTGGATCTGTTTTACTTCGCGGTTGATCTTCTTGGTGGGGGAATTCGCGTCGTCCACAGTGAACCATCAGAGGAAGAGCTGGTTCAACAGATGAAACGTGGAGACAATCGCGCATTTGAGATTTTATACGAACGCTATTTTGAGAGCATTTATCGTTTTGTTGTGCGGCGTGTGGGAAGTCATGAGACCGCGGAAGATCTCGTTTCCTCTGTCTTTATGAAGGTGTTTGTCGCCAAAGACCGATTTGTTTGGAAAGATTCGTTTAAGTGCTGGGTGTATCGCATTGCAAACAACACTGTGATTGATTTTTATCGGACGAGAAAAACAACGGTTGCGTTTGAGGAAGAGAAACATGACGTTGCGGCTCCTGCACAGAATCCCGCAAACGAAATAGATCGTGCGAAGTTGCGGCTTCTTTTGGACGGAGTCCTCTCGAAATTGGATCCACGGTCTCAAACGATCTTACAACTCAAATTCTTTAGTGATTTAGATAACCAGGAGATTGCGGAAGCCCTTCATCTCTCAGCAAATCATGTCGGAGTTCTCCTTCATCGCGGTTTAAAACAGTGCCAAACTCAGTTACCTGTCACCCTCGTATGAAAAATTTTTTCCATAAAAACAGTCCAAAACCAGAAATCCGTAATGAAGACGAGCAATCTTCGTTAGAGAGAGTAAGCGCCCTGTTTACGCGCGCCGCTAACTCTTCAGACACACAAGCTCGCCCTGGTTTCAAAGAAGCGCTCAAATTGCGCCTTCAAGAAGCTCGGCAGCGCACTTCTATGGGTTTCTCTTTTTCTTGGTTTCAAAAGCTGTCGCCAAAAATGGCGGCCGGCGGTCTCACCGCACTCGTTGGGGTGATTGTCTTCGTTCTGGTCTTTAGTCCACTTTTTCGAAGTGTGCCGATTGTTTACGCACAAGATAATTTTACGTTGACCCCAGAGTCTCAAGATTCTCTCGGAGTCGATCCAAAAACAACGTTCGTGCTGGAAAGCAAAGAAACGTTGAACATGGATTTTGTGAAACAACAGTTAAAGATCACTCCAGAAGTTAGTTTTGATCTGAAACAAATTGACGATCACCACGTCCGTGTGACGTTTAACAAAGCGCTCGATGCGGGAAAAGTGGTTCGATTTCTTTTGAATTCAGAAATCACCGATCCCACAGGAACAACGCAAGAACGTCCGTATGCATGGGCGTTTCAGGTGAAGAACGCGTTTCATATCGTCAGCTCCATTCCAGGAAATAAAACGGCGAATGTTCCGTTGGATACAGGAATTGAGGTGGTATTCACACATGAAAACGTTTCCGTAAAAGATTTTGAAGCGGCGTTTTCGATCACGCCAGCGGTGAAAGGTCACGTGGAAAAGAATCGCCGCAGTTTGGTTTTCGTTCCAGAAAAATTACAGCCAGGCACTTTATACACAGTCAAAATTGCTTCCAGCCTCCACCCTCAAGACAGCAAAGAAACGCTTGGGGAAGAACGGGTGATTCAATTTGAAACCGACAACTTTTTGCGCCAATCCTCGTTACAGGTGTTCGAGCGCATGGTAACGGTCGACCCAACAGCCAAACCATCGTTCATGTTTGGATATCAAAATTATTACGATCCAGGCGCGATGCAAGGACATGACTTGAGTGTGAACGTCTATCGATTCCCTTCGTACGATGTGTTTCGAAAAACATTTGTCCAATCCGGAATTGATTCTTGGCGCGTGAATCGATCGTACAAGGAATACGTTCCTGTTTCTTCTTTAACGTCGGTTGGAACATTTACTCCACAAATTGTTGGGACGGATTATTCCACCGTTGCAGAGATCCCCGTTCCACTTCAAGAGGGCTATTACGGCGCCCTCATTTCTGAGAATGGACAAGAAGCATGGCTTTTTATTCAATCCGTTTCTTTGAGCACAACCGTTGTGGATGCGGACGCGACATCCATGGTCTGGGCACATGATCTGCAAACCAAAAAACCTCTCGCCAACGCCATGGTGCGTGCGA
>JBBTSF010000085.1:2100-6254 GCA_038064815.1 Patescibacteria group bacterium | reverse complement strand
AATCTGTCACCACCGAATCTCTTGCGGGCACTTCGCTTACCATTCCCGCACAGGAAAGTGAAACGGTTGCACGACTCGCCAAACAAATGCACGAACGTCGTTTTTCTTTTCTCACAATTCCGGATTTGCGTCGTACAGCCGCCGTCATCGCGCGCTATCTTTATCAACAGCCAGACCAAAAAGCAGTCATTGTCTGTCCGACAGTTCGTGACGTGATGCTTCTGTGCCGTTTTCTTCATCAGCTCTCACCATTGTTTGTGACAGGAGAGGAAACAAACCAAGAACGCTTTGAAGCTTGGAAAAATTATCGGCACGCGAAAAAAGCGTTATTGATTACCACACGTACCGGACTTCTGTATCCAGACGCGGCGACCACAACGCTTTTTCTCGTCCGTTCGAATCACGCCAATCACATTCAACACGATCGGAATCCACGATTGGATGCACGTGTCGTCACAAAACTTTTTGCAGAACGTTTCACAACAAATCTCTTCTTCATGGATGTCGCCGCGACGCTTGAGGATCTTCTTCAGTTTGGGAAGGATCAATTTCTCTTCTTTCCAATCCGGACTCCGGTGCAATTTATTGATGCGGCAAAGGAACGACCCGTTTCTTCGCAGTCTGCGATTACAACGACAACATGTGAGCGGATTGCGGAAGTGATTGAAGCGGGAGGGCGGGTCTTAGTCGTTTACAATAAAAAAGGTTATGCAATCCGTCTGCGTTGTGCTCAATGTGATCACCGTTTCGTGTGTTCGTCCTGTAAGCACTTAGTCCGCGTCCACGCGACAACGATCCAATGTGTTCACTGTGGTCTCACAGAACCATCCCCTCAGCGATGCCCGTCTTGTAAAAGTCCGAACGTGCAACAACGAGGTTACGGAAGCGAACGTCTTCACGAACTTTTTCGTGGCTGGTTTCCAAATACCACCATCCAATTAGTCGATGCACAGCATCCGGAGTTCGACTCTTCCGTCACACTGACACTCGCGACCCAGTATTTTTTCGAAAACCATTTTGATCCATTCGATGAGCATCGCTTTCAATGCGTGATTCATTTGGATCCGGATTCACCTCTTTTCGCCACCAGTTTTCGCGCAACACAAAGAGCGATTCATGGATTGTGTGAGTGGATCGGTGTCGCGCATGCCAATCACGTCCCAACGGTTGTGCAGACAGAAGAAGGAGGTCTGTTTGAGGACTTTTTACAAAATCCGATTCTTCAACTTGAGGAGGAGTATTCCATAAGATCCACGTACGCACAGCCGCCGTTTGCGCAGTGGATTCGCGTTACGATTCGTGAAGAGGAAAAAAAGAAGCGAGAACTCGAAGCATATTTACTTACGGCAAGTCTGCAAAAATTTGAAGGGGTGCGTGTAGGTACGCAGGCAACGTCTGTGACAGACGAACAGGTTCTCGTTGTACGAACTCCTCTTACCGTATTGCAGGCCGTTCTTCACTTCTTCTCAACACTCGATGATCATTATATTATTGACGTAAACGCTTTTTCCTGATACATTTTCTACTCATTCTATGACTCTTCATCCCCTTCTTGTTCACCCAGACGAGGCTCTTCGCAAAGTCTCACAAGACGTTCCCGTCATCGATCTTCTTTCGAAGGAAACGAAAGATTTGATTCGTGATCTCAAAGAAACCATGGTTGTCGAAAATGGCGTTGGGGTTGCAGCTCCTCAAATCGGGATCTTTAAAAGAGTCATTATTGTAGAAACCGGTGAAGGACCACAAGCCTTTTTAAATCCAAGAATTGTGCGACATTCCATTCGCAAAGTAGAAAGCGAAGAAGGATGTTTTTCCGTGCGCGGAGTTTACGGAATTGTGCATCGTTACCGATCGGTTGTCGTGGAGGCCTACAATGAACAAGGCGAAGAGGTGACAATTCAGGCAGACCATCTTCCCGCGATCGTATTTCAGCATGAAATTGACCATTTGAATGGAGTCCTTTTTATAGACAAAGTCATTCGATACACGTCACGTCCGAAAATGTGAAGATGCTTTTTTTTGGAACACAGGATTGGGCAGCAGAAGTTCTTCGGCAAATGGCCGAGGACCGCTTTTTTGAAATTACACATGTCATCACGCAGCCAGATCAGCCGACAGGAAGAAAGCAGCTCTTGACCCCTTCCCCTGTAAAGCAGATCGCTCTTGCGGCTGGTCTTTCCGTTTTGCAACCAACAGATCTAAAGGATCCAAGTTTTCTCAGACAGATCAAAGAATCTGACGCTGAGCTCGCAATTATTATTGCGTATGGCCGGATTCTTCCAGAAGAACTTATTTCAATAACGCCGCGTGGATTTATAAACGTCCATCCATCCCTTCTTCCAAAATGGCGAGGCCCTTCCCCTATTCAAGCAGCGATTGCGGCAGGAGACGAGAAAACGGGAATCAGCATCATGTTGATTGATACAAAGATGGATCACGGACCACTGCTCGCACAAATGGAATTTCCTTTATCGGAGGACGCGACTTTTATAAATACGATGAAGTTTGTTGAACAAACTGCGCCTTCGTTTTTGATCAAAACAGTAAAAGAGTTCGTGGAGAATAAACTCGCTCCACAAACACAAAATCATGCCGAGGCGACCTACTGCAAACTTCTCAAGCGAGAAGATGGCCGCATTGATTGGAATCGATCTGCGATTGAAATCGAACGGATGGTGCGGGCATATGAACCATGGCCAAGCGCATGGACAACCGCAACGCACGAAGATCGTACGATGCGATTCAAGCTTCTAGAGGTGAAGGCTCATCCTGATCGAGACAGTCTTCCTCCAGGCACACTGCTTCGCTCAGACGACACTCTTTTTGTTGGAACAGGAGCGGGATTACTTCAAGTACTCAGCATTCAACCAGAAGGAAAAAAGACTCTCTCAGCCCAAGACTTCCTCTGTGGTTACGAGACGTTGCTTGGCAAGCGGTTTGATGGGTAATGTAACAGGTGTTGGTTTGTCTGGGAGAAAGATAAAAAGCAAAAGAATAAATCCAAGACCGATCGGATGATTCAGATACGGCGAGAAGAAATGCGTGACATATAAAAATGTGAGTCCGGTGAGACATCCAATTCCGATCCAAGAACGATCGGTTTTTTTGTATCTCAAAAATTGTGAGGCGAAAAAGACAAACAGAAAAAGAAATCCGACCGGTCCCAAAATTCCCATCTTCAACCAAAGTTCCAACCATCCCCACTCCATTGTATAGGTTGTCCATTTTCCATCTGGATGAACACTGCGAGCCCGTGGATCATCTGTAATGAACGTGACTGTTTTTCCAAAGCCGCTGCCAATAAACGGACTTGAGGCGATGGACGCTTGCATGGGCGCTAAAAGATTCCATCTACTTGAAACAGCTGCATCTGAGACGTCTGTGGTGCGCTGTGAGAGCGCGTCAGAGAAATTGAGTGTTCCGCGTTGTGGGGGTAAGAAAAAGGTGAAAGCGATCAACAGTAGACCGAATACAAAGGAACAGGCACCCCAACCCAACAGTCTTCCCCACTGCTTACTACGTCCGTGCATCCAGACGAGTAGTCCCAACAGAACAAAAAATGCCGCGAGAATGCCGACCCAAAAGCTTCTAGAAAAACTTACGACGAGTGTCGCGATCACTCCACCCAAACACACAGACGTGATGATTGCGTCTTTGCGGGTAGAAAGGCGAAAAAGGATTGCGGCGAAAAAGGCGCCGAGCGCGATTGCAAAAAATTGGGTTTGAATAAAGATTCGATAGAGACTCTCATTGATCCGTGTCACCTCAGCAAGACGCACGTCACGTAAAAATGTATACCAACCTTTGAGCGACATTTCTGAGAAATGCGTGTAGAGATACAGCAGTCCAAACGTCAGCAAAATATTCCAGATCGCACCCGCGCAAAGGATTTGTAAAACGGTTCTCTGTTCAGATGCCTGCCAGTCATGCGAAAGAATTGGAATCGCATACAGAAGAAATAGATACGCATTACCGTCCTGGAACGCAACGAGCGGAGTTTGAGACGTGGCACCCATGATAAATCCAATCAAGATTGCACAGCTCAGAGGGAGAAGTACGAGAATAGGCATCTGATTCAATCGTGGACATCTTTTTTGTCGCGCGCAGTAAATCGCATACCCAATAAAGAATCCGGCAAAAATCGCCATGCGAAG
>JBBTSF010000085.1:0-2000 GCA_038064815.1 Patescibacteria group bacterium | reverse complement strand
GGGGTTGGGAATCTCCAAACACATTTTTGTTGTGTCCCATCCAAATTTTTCAAAGAGATGCCGCCCACCCCGATGTCTTTTCGGGATTCCATCTCTTCACAAATTTTATAAAGCGCCGGCTCTGTGAAGACAATATCTGGATTCACAAGCACGAGATAGTCCCCTGTTGCAGATTTGATTCCCAAATTGCATCCACCAGCAAATCCAAGATTTGTTTTGCTGTCGAGATAAATCACGTTTGGGAATCGATTTTGTACAGCAGAGAGATCATCCCCAGAACCATTTTCAACCACGATCACTTCAACACCGCCTTTTGTGTGATGAGCAAAAAGACTCTCGAGCATCCGCTCAAGATAATCAACGGTTCGATAGTTTACGGTGATTGTGGAGATCATAGATGATGTTTTCGCTGAACAATTTCTTTTGCGTCGTCATAGCGACGAATAGCAGCCGGTTTCCAACCGAGAAGTGGCCACGGAACTCGATACAGAAAAGATGGTACCCACTGTGAGATTCCTTTTCGACCCGGAGCACTGCGAATCACGAACAGTTCTTCTTCAATCCCGACGCCATGTTTCCCCTCTTCTAGAAGGGTGAGCCAAAGATCCCAATCTTGAAAGCGTTTGATCGACTCATCAAATCGCGGACGCACTTCTGTGCGAATGAGCGATGTGGTGTGAATGTAATTTTGTTTTCGTAGCTTGTCTACACTAAACGGCTGACTCCTAAATCGCTTATGGCCAAATCGCATACCACTGTAAGCATAGGCTGCCTCTGGATGTGTCTCGAGTGCACGTTCCATCTTTTCTAACATAGAGGGATGCGCAATAACATCCGCATCGCAAAAAAGGACGTAATCCCCTGTTACCTGCTTCATCCCAAAATTTCTTGCCGACGGTGCACCTTGGTTTTCCTGAAAAAAATAGTTGACCTGATCACCAAATGCATTTACCACTTCTTTTGTTGTATCCGTCGAACCATCATCAACCACAATCACCTCATCCGGTTTTCTGGTTTGTGCAAAGAGTGATTCCAAACAGGAACCAAGTGTTTGCGCATGTTGATAGGTGGCAATGATCACAGAAATACGTTTCATACGAATGGATCCATCTTTGCAAATTGATTCTCACAAAAAAATTCTTGCTCCACGCGCGCGCGTGCCTGTTGCCCGAGTTGCTGGCGATATTCAGGGTCAGTGAAGCATTGAAGCAGTGCTCGTTCAAAGCCTTCCGCGTCTTCGGGATCTACCAAAATTCCTGTCTGCCCATCCATGATCGCTTCATCTACACCTGGAATTCGAGTACTGATCGACGAAACCCCATGTACGGCCGCTTCAATAAAAACAAAACCAAATCCTTCTTTATCAACGCGATCATTTTGAACAGGCATCACAAACACATCAGCCCGACGATAAAATTCTTCCAGTTCTTGTTCGGAGACCGCCCCGTGAAAATAAACCCCCTCTAAGCGAAGTTCCGAAACCATTTCTCTAAGTGTGGCCTCCATGGGTCCCGCACCAACAATATCATAGCGAAAAGCCGGAAGCTCTCCAGATCTTTTTAGTTTTGAAAGTGCGGTGAGGACTTTTGCATGTCCTTTACGTTCCACAAGTCGAGAGACGGTAAGTAAAGTAAACGGCGCTTGAGGATCGGGTGTGTTTGTTGCAGAGGATTCGAGTCCAACCTCTTTTTTTGGAAGACAAGGATAAACCACAAGTGGAAGTGTGGCCTGAAATGTCTGTGCAACTTCTTGCGCAAGTGCATTTGAGTTTGCCACGACAACACGTGCATGTTGAAGCACCGTCTTTGCAATCCAGTGCCTCAGTGGAGTCGCGTTAGTCAACCGAACATCCATTCCATGCACAATCACAACATACGGTTTATGCGTGAACCAAGAAGCAATCATCGCAGCTGTTCCAAATGGAAGAATGTGACTCGTGAGCGTGATGTCGTATTCATTTCGTTTTTGAAATAAAAGAAAAATCGATTTCATCCAGTGCG
>JBBTSF010000084.1:0-16199 GCA_038064815.1 Patescibacteria group bacterium | reverse complement strand
CCGCATCCTGCGATTCCTAGTGCGCGGCCACGGGGGCCGTCGTCGACGCGGGGGCCTTGGCCACGGAGGCCTGGCCGCTCTGCGCCGTGGCGAGCTGCTGCGACATGCGCTGCAACTCGTCCGCACCGACGGCCTCGCCGAACGTCCCGGGGACGATTGCGACCGCCTTCGCACCCTTCGCCGGGCGCGCCGCGAACGCCGCCTCGTCCGCCTCGCCGGCCGCCTTGAGCTCGCGCTCGAAGCGGTTGCACACTTCCTTCAGCTCGTTCGCGCGGCGGAAGGTCATGTGCGTGGGGATCCCGCGCTCCGCGTCACCCTTGCGGGCGGCGGAGGCGGTCTCCTCGGCGGCCTTCCACTCCTGCTCGAACAAACGACGCAGGTTGCCGGTCCAGTAGTCGATGTCGACCACCTGCCCGACGAAGTGGTCCCGACCGAGGGTCGAGAGGCGGGGGAACATCGACTCGATGACGGTGAAGAGGAAACCACGGACATTGCGGCCAACGTAACGGGGGGACTCGGTGATCATGGGGAATCTCCAAAGAATTTCCGGACACTGTCCTCCTGATACCCGGTTACACCCCACTGCCTTGTGGAGACCGATTCAGGTTCACTGAAGACGAAACCTCGTCTGCAACGAACCTGAATCGGATCCTCTAAAGAACTTTGTCCATCACAGTCCGTGATTACTCACGAACTCTGATTGACGCCCGACCAGTTCCCAGAGGAAACGGGTCAGGCGAGGGCAGCTCGCCGAGAGAGGCGGACTGCTACCGCAGGATGTACTCGATCAGATCGGCGATGTACGGCGTCATGACGACGGCGTAACAGGCGCTGAACATACCGACCACCTTCGCGGTGTAGAGGAACTTCTTCATGGATTTCTTCCTTTTCTTTCGTTATGTGCTTTCAGGGGCAGGGGGATGAGCGATCGGTTATTCTTCCGTTCGCCCGACGATGATTGTCCTAGCCGGTACAGCCAAGTGGCTATGTTCAAGTGCCTACCGCACCGACCCAGGAATACGGAGGTAAAGTGTGATCTAGTGACCTACCCGAAGGTTGGTGTGGATCGTGGACTTCGTGCGTATGAGTTCAGTCAGGGTGAGCCGAGTGAAATCATTTGAAGTCCTCCGCCGACGTCATCGTGAGATGCATGTCGGACGGCTTTACTCTCTCCTCCGTGTTCCTAAGTCTGTCGATATAAAAAAGCCGATTGTTGAATACGTCTTTTGAGGAGAGACATACACAACAACCGGCTTTCTTCTATTGCTAGAAGCGGCTGCTACTATCCTTTCTACCGTGGATAGTGACGGACTCTCTCCCAAAAGTCTTTATATGAGGCCTTGCCAATCAAGGCTCTTTGTCAACGATCATCTTTACTTGCAATACTATACCCGATTTTGTCAATTTTGTCAAGACTTGGAGGTAAATAATAGTATTATTTTAGCTAGTTTTAGCTAAGTTAGATTGTCAACGAATTTTGACTCTAAAACGGTTTTCTTGGGTTCGGGTTCGGTTTGATTCGTGATATACTACTTTCTACTATGGATGCGTTTCCTCAAATCATTGGCCACAAGGTTGCGCAGGATGTGCTTCTGCGTATGGTCAAAAACGAACGTATCCCGCATGCCATCCTTTTTGTGGGCCCGTCGCATGTTGGGAAAACCCATCTTGCCACGGCGTTGATCCAATATTTGAACCAAACGACCAAGCCACTCTCGGCTTTGTCCGATGTAAGCGTTCTCGTGCGTGGAACCGATCCAAAAACAAAAAAGCGGAAAAGCGCGATTTCGGTGAAGCAAGTCCGCGCGCTGATTGAACGGCTTTCCATGTCTTCGATGGACGGTTCGTGGAAGATCGGGTTTGTACAGGAAGCAGATCGGCTTTCGACAGGTGCGGCAAATGCGCTTTTGAAAACATTGGAAGAACCCAAAGGGAAAACACTTCTTTTGCTGCGTGCGCCAAGTGTGGAATCTGTCCTGCCAACCATCGCGTCACGTTGTCAGACAATTCGTTTATCGCCGGTTTCAAAAGCAGACATCAGCCTGGCACTTGAGAAACGCGGACTTGGTCCGCAAGAGGCGCGTGAGATCGCAGCGCAATCGCTCGGTCGTCCGGGTCTCGCGCTGAAGTTTGTAAATGATGGAGCGTTTCGTGCGAGAAAAGAAACCGCGATCAACCAAGCACGAACCCTTCTACACGCATCTTTGGCCACACAGTTCCAATCCGTTGCCGAACTCATCCCAAAACAAGATGTCGATAAATCGCACGCGCTTTCACAACTTCTCCAAGATTGGTCCGAAGTCGTCCGTGAAGATCTACTTCGACTCGACGAATCAACGCCGTTCAACGTCAGAGTCTTACGCCGCATTGAAGAAATTCAGTCTGCGATGCGTCACAACGTCAATCCACATTTAGCTCTTGAACATCTGTTCTTATCAACACATTTATGAAACGTCTCGCGCTCTTTCTCTTACCGCTTGTTTTTTTAGGTGTCGGCTGTCTCAATTTTGGCAACAACAAACCGAAAGTGCCGGATGGTGGTGTGTTTAAAACCACAGATGCCGGGCAAACCTGGGTCCAAGTCACGGCGGTTCCAACCGTACAAGGGGTTGGGACGCTTTCGACAACGAACGTGGGTCAGCTCGTGCTTGATCCAAACGACGAAGCCTTTTTGTATCTGGCCACGCAGAACAATGGACTCCTTTATTCCGAAGATGCTGCGGGTTCTTGGGAACAACCTCGCGGAGCCATGATGAAGGACGGAACGGTTTCTGCGGTCGCGGTTGATCCAAAAGATTCTTGCACGGTGTATGTCGCCAAGGGTCCACGATTGTATAAGTCGACAAACTGCATGCGTTCGTTTGTTGATGGGGTGTATGTCGAAACCCGACCAAACATCACGATCACAGAAATTGCCGCAGACTGGTATACCAAAGGAAATGTGTTCATCGGTCTTTCAAACGGCGATGTGTTGAAGAGTGCGGATGGAGGAAAAAGTTGGAAGTCTCTTTTGAAGACAGGATTCTCTGTGACCGGAATTCTTTTTAGCAATAAAGACAGTCGACAGATGCTCGTGTCTTCTGTTGATTCAGGAATTCAACGTACGCTTGATTCGGGAGAACATTGGGATAAAGTCGTTGGGAATAAAGTCGCACTCGGCACCACTGAATCTATCTACCGTTTTGTCCAAACAAAAGATGGTTCAACCGTTTTTGCTTCCACGAAAAATGGAATCGCTCGTTCAACCGATTTTGGGTTCACCTGGCAGCCGCTCAAACTTTTGACGGCGCCTGGCGAAGTGACGATTCGTGCGCTCGGCATTTCTCCAACCGATCCAAAAATTATTTACTACGCAACCACTTCCACGTTCTATCGTTCTGCGGATGGAGGTGTTACGTGGGAGACAAAAAAATTCCCAAGCGCGCGGATTCCACAAACATTACAGGTTGACCCGAAGGATTCTTCAGTGTTATATATCGGAGTTGTTGAACCGACGAAAAAATAATTGATATTGTTCTATGCATGTTTATTTAAGTGGGAAAAAAGCCGCATTTCAGATTGCGCTTGATCATCTGCAAAAAGAATTTTCCGCATTGCGCACGGGTCGCGCCACCCCTGCACTCGTGGAAGATATTCCTGTCCATGCGTATGACTCGACGATGGAACTCAAAGGACTTTCCTCGATTACGATTCCTGATGCGAAAACGATTCTGATTGAACCTTGGGACAAAGCGCTTTTGCAAAATATTGAAAAGGGCATTCGGGATGCGGGTATCGGACTCAGCCCCGTGACGGACGGTTCCGTGATTCGTGTGATGATTCCTTCGATGACAGAAGAAACACGCAAACAGATCGTGAAGTTGCTCAAAGAAAAAGTTGAAGACACACGCATTCGCATCCGTGCGGTTCGCGAAGAAGTGCGCACAGAGATTTTGCAAAAAGAAAAAGACAAAGATTTTTCAGAAGACGAAAAATTCAAACTCTTCGACGAACTCGACAAACTCACAAAAGAATTCAACGAGGAAATTACGTCGATGGCCACGCGCAAAGAAGACGAAATAATGACCGTGTAGGAATGGATCTATGAATAAGATTGATGTGACAATGGAGAAACTGGTGAATCTGTGCAAAGCTCGGGGGTTTGTATACCCAGGCTCTGATATTTATGGTGGCCTGGCGAACTCCTGGGACTATGGTCCACTTGGCGTGGAGTTGAAAAAGAATATTGTCGATGCTTGGTGGAAACGCTTTGTGACTTCGCGCGGCGATATGGTTGGGATTGATGCAGCGCTCGTGATGAATCCGAAAGTGTGGGAGGCGTCCGGGCACGTCGCAACGTTCACGGATCCGCTGGTGGAGTGCAAGACCTGTCATGAACGTTATCGCGCGGACCAAATTGATTTGAATGCGGCCTGTCAGAAATGTGGGAACAAAGGGACGTTCACCGATCCGGCGGCGTTTAACATGATGCTGAAAACGTGGCTCGGTCCAAAAGAAGATGCGAGCGCGGTCGCCTATTTCCGTCCGGAAACGGCCCAAGCGATGTTTGTGGACTTTCCGCACGTTCTGCAAAGTTCCCGCAAGCGCGTGCCGTTTGGTATCGCGCAGGTCGGTAAAGCTTTTCGCAACGAGATCACTCCTGGAAACTTTATCTTCCGTACCCGCGAATTCAATTTGATGGAGTTTGAATACTTCATCCATCCTTCGGACTGGGAGAAATATTTTGAGTATTGGCTTGGAGAGATGAAAGCCTGGCTCACGTTTTTGGGTGTGGCTGATGATAAACTGGTCTTCCACGAAATCGAAGATGGCGAGCGTGCGCATTATTCCAAACGCACCGTTGATATTGAATACCATTATCCATTTGGCTTGAAGGAGTTGTACGGCTTGGCCTACCGCACGGATTTTGATCTGAAACTTCACATGGAGTCATCCGGAAAGGATTTGCGTTATACCGATCCAAAGACGAACGAGAAATATCTCCCGCACGTTATTGAGCCGGCTTTTGGTGTGGATCGATCCGTTTTGGTGACACTGCTCGAGGCGTACTGCGAAGAGGAAGCGCCAACGAGTGAAGAAGGGGAATCGGCCACGCGTGTGGTGTTGAAGCTCCCGAAGTCGCTCGCGCCATATAAAGTGGCGGTGTTGCCGTTGTCCAAAAAAGATGAACTCTCAAGCGTTGCTTTGAAACTTGCGGACGATCTGCGTACAACGTTCACCACGGATTACGACGAAACGCAATCCATCGGAAAGCGCTATCGTCGCCAAGATGAAATCGGCACGCCCTATTGTGTAACGGTCGATTTTGAAACGCTTACGGATAATGCGGTCACGATTCGTGATCGCGACACCATGGAACAAGTGCGCATTCCTCTGACGGAATTGAAAGCGTGGTTTGCGGAGAAGTTAAAATAGATTTTATGGAACAGTTCACCCTGAAAAATGGCTTGCGCGTTTTGTTCGCGCCTGCGAAAGGAACCGAAACCGTCACCGCGACGGTTCTTGTGCGTGTGGGTTCCCGCTACGAATACAAAAAGGTGAACGGCGCGTCGCACTTTGTGGAGCACCTGCTTTTTAAAGGAACCAAACGTCGACCAACCGCGCAACACATCAGTCGTGCACTCGATGCGATCGGTGCCGATTTTAATGCGTTCACAGATAAACACGTCACGGGATATTACACGAAGGTGGACAACACGCATCTTGCTCTTGCACTCGATATTCTCTCTGACATGTTGTTTCATTCCACATTCGATGCAAAAGAACTTGCTCGTGAACGCACGGTGGTGATCGAAGAGATCAACATGTACAAAGATAACCCAAGTTCGCACGTAGAAGAGTTGCTCGAAGATGCATTGTTTTTGGGAAGTACGCTTGGATGGAATATTGCGGGTTCACAAAAAACCATGACAGAAATGCCGCGCACGGAGATTTTGGAATACTACAAAACCTATTATCGACCAGGCAACATGGTCCTTGTGGTGGCAGGTAACATCGATGCACAGGCTCGTGCGCTCGTGGAAAAATATTTTGGCAACAAGACAAAACAATCTGATCACACCTCGCCGTTTGTTCCGTTTGCAACGAAGTCTTCCAAAGAAAAATCTCCATTGGTACGTCTGCAAACAAAAAAAACCGAGCAAGTACAACTCGCGATCGGGTTTCCTTCTTACGGAATTGATGACGACAAAAATACCGCGCTGAGTCTTTTGTCGATTATTCTTGGAGGAAACATGAGTTCGCGATTGTTTGTTCAGGTACGTGAGAAACGGGGTTTGGCCTACACGGTGCGTGCGAGTAATCAGGCATATGATGATGTGGGAGCGTTTGTGGTTCGCGCGGGGCTCGATAAAAAACGACTTGCCCTTGCCGTTGCCACAATCCTTAAGGAGCTTCGCGCGCTTGTGAAAAGTGGGGTTACACAAACAGAGCTCGACGACGCAAAAACATTTGTGCGCGGACAACTTTCCATTCGTATGGAAGATTCTGCGAGTCGTGCACAATGGTTTGCCACAGAAGAGATGTTTGAAAAAAAGATTCACACTCCACAAGAATATCTCGATCTGATCGACAAAGTGACAGTACTGGACGTGAAAGCGATTGCAAAAGAACTGATCGATTTTGAAAAAATGTGCATCGCCGTCATTGGGCCGTATAAAGATCGCGCAGACTTTTTGAAAAAAGCAGGTCTATGAAAACCGTTATCGGGAATTGGAAAATGAACGTGGGTGTGCGAGAGAGTGTGGCGCTTGCGCGTGGCACGCTTTTGACATTGCGCGGACGCAAAGTCATTCCCGAGGTGATCATCTGCCCGCCATACGTCGCGCTTTCTGAAGTGCGAAAAGCGGTTGCACGCAGCGCGGTTGCAGTCGGCGCACAAAATCTTTTTTGGGAAGATCACGGCGCGTTCACCGGAGAAACATCCGCACGCATGCTGACGGAATTAGGTGTCGGGTTTGTCCTCATTGGACATTCTGAACGTCGCACACATCTTGGAGAAACAGATGAGATGGTGAACAAAAAAATCGTGCAAGCACTCGCCAACCAACTCGTCCCGATTGTCTGTGTGGGCGAATCCACAGAGCAACGCGCGGCGCAGACACAACGTGAGCATGTCCGTAATCAATTGATCGCGGCGTTCACGAATGTGCGTATGCGAGGTCAGCACAGAATTTTGATTGCGTACGAACCGGTGTGGGCGATTGGAACCGGAGAGGTTCCAGAGATTGGGGAAGTGCTCGCGATGCACGAATTTATTCGCGACGTCGTTTCCAATATTTTCGGCACTGATGTTTCTTTGCAGCTCGAAGTGTTGTATGGCGGAAGTGTGGATTCAGAAAATGCGTATCAATTTCTGCGTGAGACGCAAATCGACGGCGTGCTTGTGGGGGGAGCGAGCGTGAAGTTAAATCACTTCAAAGATATTATTGATGCGGCAAGCGAAGTGCTTGAAGCACAAGAAACGAAGGTATGATTTTACTGATCCCGCTTATTTTATGTGGACTGAGCATTCTGACGATCGTGGTGATTTGTCTTTCCAAAATTCCAAAACTTCGTGTGATCGATGTTTCTTCGATTGCCCAGGAGCGCACACGTCTTTTGAAAGAAAAAATCATCATGGAGAAATTTCAGCGTGCGGGACAAGCGAAGGTCCGTCTTGTCACCTCTGTTTTTTCCGCAACCGCCAAGGCCGCCTCTCGCACAGGTCGTCGCGCGGTTCAGAAATTGTATGCGGTTGAACAGTACTATCAAAAGTTAAACCGAGCGGCTTCAGAAGGGCAGCACGCCTATACACATGATGTGTTGAAGCGCATGGGAGATGAAGCAAAGGCCTTGATCCGCAAGGAGGAGTACATTCCTGCGGAAAAGATTTTCATCGACATGATCAGTCACAATCCAAAGAGTGTCGAAGCGTATGAAGGATTGGGAAATTTGTATCTGCAAAAAGAAGAATTTACACAAGCACGCGAAACGCTTTTGTTTACCTTGCGCCTTTCGCCAAACGACGCGAGTGTCAACGCCTCGCTTGCAGAACTTGAAATGAAACTCGGCAACGATCGCGCGGCATTGGATTATCTGCGCAAGGCGGTCGGCAAGCGATCAAAAAATCCAAAGTACCTCGACTTCTTCACAGAGGCCGCTCTGCGCGTTGGTTCCCTCAAAGACGCTCGTACTGGTTTGGTTCAGTTGAAGAAGGTCAATCCAGAAAACCAGAAGATTCAGGAATTCGAAGCACGATTTCAGGAGTTAAAAGAGGAGTATATTTCGAAGACGAATACCACAGATGACACGTCTTCACAAAGCGAGTGATGTCTGTTATTATTTCCGCGCTTAGGCCGTCGTAGCTCAGCTGGCAGAGCATATCCATGGTAAGGATAAGGTCTCGGGTTCGAGCCCCGACGACGGCTCCAGGGTCGGTACTCAAGCGGTCAACGAGGTCAGACTGTAAATCTGATGGCTCACGCCTTCGAAGGTTCGAATCCTTCCCGGCCCACCAGTCAATTAAAGACAAAAGAATCATCCGCCGGTGTAGCTCAGGGGTAGAGCAACACTTTTGTAAAGTGAAGGTCGTGGGTTCGAATCCCTCCACCGGCTCCATTGACAGTTTCTTTCCTATCCCCTATATTTCCTCTGTAAAAACTGCCTATGTCTCAAGATAACATGATCAAGCTGGAGTGCACCCAATGTAAGTCCATTGGGTACCGCACGCACAAAAACAAAAAAGCCGTGAAAGAACGCCTCGAATTGAGCAAGTTCTGTAAGCGATGCAATGCGCACAGCGCGCACAAAGAGACAAAGTAACAAAAACCGATCCTGTAAAGGGTCGGTTTTTGTTTTGGGTTTTAGATTGACAATTTCGTGTTTTCGGTTACAATCCCGCTCGGATTCAATCCAACCTGGAGGTACGTGTCATGACAGATGTGGTGTTGGTCGACGAGGGCGGTCTTGCTCTCGATCACGATGGGACCCTGACCTGGGCCGAGATCGAGTGTGGCCCGTTTGGCCCGGCGTTCTTCGCCGTGATCGCCGAGAAGCTGAGGCAGCCGCTCGATTTCGTCCTGGAACGGGCGAAGAAGATCTACGAGGAGACGATCCTCCCGAACCCGGCGCGCTTCGGTTGGGTCCTCGACGACCCGTTCGTCTTCAATGGCGAGACCTTCCCGCGCCAGCGCTTCATGGCTCCGGCGACGCCCGACCCGATGCTGCGTTGCAACGCGATCGGTCGCGAGCTGCTCCGAGGCGTCATGGATCCGGCTGAGATCGGTAAGTTCCTCAACGGAGCGTACGGCGTGGGCTACGAGGCCACCATCGACGCCCCCAAGGAAGGTCTCGCGGAGTTCCTCGAAGAGGTCTGTCGGCGAAAGATGCGGACCCGAATCGCGACCAACTCTGCCACTGACGCGGTTCAGCGCAAGCTCCTGCGTCATCTGGGCGAGAGCGAGCTCTACCGCTGGTGGCACGAACGTGTCGTCGGCGGCGCGCGCAAGTTCGATCCCACAGAGATCGTGCCGAAGGACGACTCACCCGAGAGTCTCGCCGCCGCCGCACTGTGGCCGGCCGACTATCCGGCGGAGATCGAGCTGCCCGGCTTTCCGCGCGCCACCGTGATCAAGCGCCCGCGCCTGCTCAAGTTCCTCGTCGAGTTCAAAGCCTCGATCGAGAAGGACCTCGGCCACGAAATCCCCTGGTCGCGCATCGTCTTCGTCGGAGACATCTTCGACATCGACCTGGTGCTCGCGCTCTGGCTCGGCTGCCACGTCGGCTTCATGACCAACGAGTTCTCGCCCGCCTGGGAGGTCGCCTACATCACGAACCACCCCCGCGGCATCATCATGACGGGCGTCGCCGAGATCCTCCCGTTCTACGACTACGTCCAGTCCTTGCCCGCCTGATCCATCTGGAAGGCGGCTTTTTTATTGACATGTCCTCCGGTATTTCCTATTATTTGAGTAACCACACCTTATTTTCGTTTCGAAGATAGGAGCGGTTGTCTTAAATCACATTACCCAGAAGACTTGCTTCTCTCTTACGTTATGCAGAACAAGTTGTTTGTGGGCAGCCTGCCATGGGCCACTGATGATGCTGAGCTCACCGCGCTCTTCTCCCCATTTGGAGAAGTGACGTCCGCTCGCGTCATGACCGATAAGTTTACCGGTCGCTCACGTGGATTCGGCTTTGTGGAATTTGCCAACGAGGCAGATGCCGCCAAGGCCGTTGCCGCGCTCGATGGCTCCACTCTCGGCGGTCGTCAGATCGTCGTGAACGTTGCTCGCCCACCAAAAGAACGCGAATAAGTTGCGTCACAAAAACACCCTTCGATTTACGAAGGGTGTTTTTGTATTGACAATTTGTTGGTTTTTGAGTAGATTCCGGGTGCCAACTCATTTTGAAGGAGGGCAAAACCGTGTATGGAACTTTGAGCATGCTACTGTGGCTGGTCGGCTACGGGGCCTACCACTACTGGGACACGAAAGATGTCGTGTCCACTCTCAACGTCCTCGCCTGGAGCTTCACGCTCTACATGGCGGGGAAGGTACTCTACCTCCTCTTCCGGGTGCCGCGTCGTGTTCACTACGCGACGCCACGGATGGAAGTTCCCGAGATCGTCAATCGGGAACATGTTCCAACGTTCCGGGATGGGGCGATCGCCCTGCCTGAGCGCGCAGTCGCCGATCTTCTCAAGGCTCTGTGCAGAAAGATCCGGCACGCGGCAGATGAAGCGGCGATTCACAGCTTCGTGAACGCCAAGCTCACCACGATGCGGCGCACGACACACGAGCGCTTCTCCTCCATCACGGGCCAAATCAACGTCATCGGCTTCGAAGGGATCATCGGCACGCTGATCGGCCTGGTCGTCTTCATGGCGCAGGCCACGGTTCTCTTCAAAATCCCGGAGATCGATCCCAAGAATCTCGACTCCGGCAAGCTGATCTCCGGCATGGCGCAGAACTTCAACCAGATCAACCTCTGGGTCGTGTCGACCGCCTTCTTCACCAGCATCATCGGCTGGAGTGTGAAGGCGTGGATCGGCGCGTGGGTTGATCAGCGAATGGGGGAAGAAGCCGCAAGCATCACGCTGGTGGAGAGCTGGCTGCAGGATGAGATCCTCGCGCGGCTCACACTCCCAGCGGAGATCACGGCACTGCTCAAGTTCGCCGACGTCAAGGAGCTTCACGGCCCCTTGACCGAAGCGGTCGCCGATCTCAGGACGGCAACCACGACCATGAACGACGTGCTTGCGCGTTCGGCGGCATCCATCGAGCAGTCGACTCTCCTGGCGGGGAGGCTCCAGGCGGATCTGATTCCGGCGGCGGTCGAGGCCCTTCGGCGTGTCACGGAATTCGCTTCGGCGGATTCCTGGCGTCTGGACGTCGCCTACGTCAGCGGTGGTGTCAGAGTGACGCCACGGCTCCAGAAAGCGAAAGGAAACGGTCATCTCCCCGAGGAACCCCTCCCTGTCGAGGCGCCCAATGCGTGAGTTCGTCTCCAACACGGGCGAGGCAAGTCACGGGGACGCACAGTCCGACATTATGGGGGGAGCTGCGATCACGGTCATGGCTCTTCTGGTGGGAATGGCAGGACTCGTCCTGATTCTTCTCATGCTCGTCGTGAACACGACTTCTCAGGCGCAAGCCAAGGAAAAGCAGGTTCAAGCGCAGACGGCGGAGATCGCTCAACTTAAGAGTATTTCCGGTCTGACTCCCGAGGAGATCAAGACGTTTGTCAGCGCCCAACAGAGCGAGCAGGACGTTCAGAACGCTCAGCAAGAGCGTGACGAGGCCAAGCAGAAGCAAGAGCAGGCGGAATCTCAGGCAGCGGCTGCAAATGCCGCAGCCGCACAAGCGCAAGCCGCCGCAGCAGCTGCGAACGCGGCTGCCGCTGCCGCAAACAACGGCGCTCAATCGATGAGGGTGGCCCAAGAGGATGCCCAATTCTACAAGGGCCGTGTCGATGCACTCACCAAAGCTCTGGCCGAGTCGGAGCGTCAGCTCGCGAAGGCGAAGACGGAGCTCGAGCAGGAAAAGAAGAAGGCTGAGCAGCCTGTCGGAATGCTCGTGAGCACCAGCCTGCGTCTGTGGACCTTTCGCAACGGGGAGACGTTCATCACGGACGCCGAACCAAGCGCAGACGGAAAGTTCTGGACGCAGAGATATGCGTGCCGCAAGAAGAACCGAAAGGTTCCATCGACAACCCGTGACCAAGGTCAGAAAGACATCCTACTGGGTCAGTGAAGGAGATTACCATGGACATGATGAGAATGTTGGATGATGCGGAGCGGTTTCTGCCGCATCTGCTGCGGTCGCAAGAGGGGTGGAATTCCCTCGATGTCGACTATCACGCGCCACGCGTCGAGCGTCTCTGGCGACCGATGGGCGAGAACCGCCTGTCGTTGCATGTGATCCATCCGTGTCGACAAGAAGACGCTCTTCTGCATCCGCACAAGGTGCCGTCGGCGATGCGCATCTTCGAAGGGATCTACCGCATGTCCGTCGGCAGTTCGCCGGGAATCGAGACGCCGCCGATCGTCTTCTCCTCCGTCGTCCACGCCGGACAGGGGACGATCTACCGCTACTCCATGGAGCATCCCGACGGCTGGCACAGTGTGACCCCGATCGGTCAGCCGGTCTGGACCGTGATGGTCTCCGGCAAGCCCTGGGATCGCCCGATCCCCGAAGTCACCGAAGCGGCTACAGGCAAGCTCAATCCGCTTCCCGACTGGCGCGTCGATCAGATCCTCAGCGGATTCCGAGGGTTCATCCGCTACTAGTCCGTTCTCGGACTCTCACACTCCCACCACACACGTCGGTGGGATTTTTTTATCCACTCGCACTTTTATTTGAGACCCGGTAAGCTATTTTTGCTATGCAATTCCTCCGCCCCGCAGACGAAAAAAAGGAACTCACCTACAACGATGTGTTTCTCATGCCGCAGTATTCGGAAGTCCCTTCGCGCATGGATGTCGACATCACCCCTGTTGGGAACACCGGAACGAGGATTCCCATTGTGGTCTCAAACATGACCGCTGTTGCCGGTAAACGCATGGCCGAAACAGTCACTCGCCGTGGTGGGCTTGTCACACTGCCTCAGGATATGCCGGTGGAGCGGATCGAGGAAATTGTTTCCTACGTGAAACAGTGTCATCACGTTTACGAAACGCCCGTTGTTTTAAAAGAAGATCAATCTGTTCAAACTGCGCTCAATTTGATTTACAAACGTTCGCACGAGGCGGTCGTCATCACAGACGACGCAAATCGTCCGGTTGGAATTTTTACGGAGAAGGATGCGTATCGCCGCGATCGTTATTCGCGCGTGGGAGATGTGATGACACGTCAGTTGATCAGTGTCTCAAGTACGATGTCTCCAAAAGATATTTTTCAATTACTCATCGATCGGCGACTTTCGATTGTTCCGGTGATCCATCCAGACGGAACGCTCGCCGGTGTCATGACACGCAAAGGAACGGTTCGCGCTACGATGTATCAACCGGCATTGAACACAAAAAATGAACTTCTCACTTCGGTTGCCGTTCGTGTACGCGATCATGTTGCGGAAACGATCGATTGGCTTGTCCAAATCGGAGTCGATGTCATCGTGCTTGATACGGCGCACGGTCATCAAAAACAAATGCTCGATGCGATCAAAACGGCCAGAGCCATTCTTGGTCCAGACAAACCACTTGTGGCAGGGAATATTGTGACCGCTGTGGCTGCGCAGGATTTCATCGATGCGGGAGCGAATATTTTGAAAGTGGGAGTTGGTCCAGGAGCCGCATGTAAAACACGCATGACGACTGCTGTTGGGCGTCCACAGTTTTCGGCAGTGCATCGTGTTTCTTCTCTTGCACGAAAGCAGGGAGCAGAAGTGTGGGCGGACGGTGGCGTACGATCGCCACGTGATGTTGTTTTAGCGCTCGCAGCTGGCGCAAGTAACGCCATGTTCGGGACATGGTTTACCGGAACGTTTGAAAGTCCAGCCGACACACAACGCGACGCCGACGGTCGTCTTTACAAAGAGCAATTCGGCATGGCCTCCCGCCGCGCGGTGATGGATCGCAGTCGTCAGGTCGATCCGTTCGAACAAGCCCGCCGCGCGTTTTTTGAAGAAGGGGTGAGCCAGTCAAAGATGTATCTCAAACCAGGGCAGGAAAGCGCAGAAGATATCCTCGACGAAATCACCGCCGGCCTTCGCAGCGCCTGCACCTATTCGGGCGCCCGTGATCTGGAAACATTTTTTCAAAACGCGCTCATTGGCGTGCAAACAAGCGCGGGGTACGAAGAAGGCAAGCCGGTTGAAAAAAGCTGGTAGATACTAACGATGATTGTGGCCGCTTCCTTGACGGCGAATTTTTTCTTGATCAACGTGTGTGTGAAGTGTGCGCAGGAGTTGGTGTGAGTACTGCTGGTGGATACGTCGAAAGTCATCTTGAAGTGCATCGAGTTCTTTGTCCGACATTTCCTCGATATCGACAAAACTTGTGCGTGCATTTTTTCCCGCCCGTAGCAGTTCATCTAATTTAATTTGGATTGCTTTGCCGTCACGGTTCTGCGTATTTTGCACCAGAAAGACAATGAGTCCTGTGGAAATTGTTGTTGCTGTATTAATGATCAGTTGCCATGTATCCGAGTAGCCAAAGAACGGACCTGTTGTGGCCCACATGAGTACAACCAAAAACGCAATCGCGAACGCCCAAGAAGATCCCACCGCTTCGGAACATCTGTGTGCAAATTTACGGAAAAGAGTCTCGATCATATGTCATTGTCTAATAGTTTTGATTATTGTATCATGCGTCCGCCTCCAAACGGAGGGGCGTGGTGAAATGGTATCACATGGGTCTCCAAAACCTCTGTCGTGGGTTCGATTCCCACCGCCCCTGCCAGGCAACTGCCTCGGAACTATGTTAAACGTGTTCCGAGGCAACTGCCTGGCCTGCCACTTGAAGAACTAGTAAAATGACGTCATATGTTCGAGACGTCATTTTTTGTTTACGTTTGTAAGAGTTTAAAAGATAAACGACTTTATGTTGGTTCAACCAATAATCTAGAAAGAAGATTAGAGCAGCACGCGAAAGGTGAAGTTACATCAACCAAACATCGACAGCCTTTTGAACTAATTTATTATGAAGTTTACAAAATCGAAACAGATGCTCGTATGCGTGAAAAATATTTGAAGGGAGGTGGAAGAGCTAGAAAAAATCTCAACTTACAACTAACTGAGACACTGCGAGTTGTTGAGAAAAATATTCAAATGCTATGACACAATTTTGCAGCACCACATTCCCTGATGAGGAATATCTTCAAACAATCGTCGAAGGTGAAAAACGGCGAGCAGAAGAGCATCTTTCTCTCACGGAAAAACTTGTCATGTATTCAGGTGCGGAAATGAATTCGATTGGCGATGCGTTTAGCGATCCACACATGCGGTGGGAGAAGAAAGAATTGAATGTAGAAGAACTTGTGCTCACGAGAACCAATCCGGAATGGAATGAGGTGATTATTAAACGAGCAGAAAAATCCCCCGTGAATCTTCGAAAGCTGATGGAAGAAGATCCCATTATCGCTACATTGTTTGCGGGTGCGTATTGGAATGAGAGCCCGATTCTTGTGAGAGCCGAGAGTGGCTATCATGTGTTTGACGGCATGCATCGAGTCGTCGCTGCCATTCGTGATAACAGAAAGACTGTTACGGCGTGGGTAGCCACTCCGGAGACAGCAGTTGTGTTGCAGCCGGCCTGCGAGCCCCATATTATTTATGATTTTCTCCGCGCTTATCAACGAGGATCAAATCTCGACCGAGATGGATTAATTGCTGCCTTAAAGTTTTTGAAAAAGGCTTATGGAAATGTCGGTCCTTTGCTCAAAGATCGTTTTGGTCCAGAATGGATACCCGACGAAGAGCTTCAATCCATTATTGCAGAGGTACTTCAAGAATGAGACTCACCTCGCTTGCTAGCCCCTGCCAGGCAGTTGCCTGGCCTGCCACAAAAAATCCTGCTCAGTGAGCAGGATTTTTTGTTGGCTGAGTTAGGAGAGTGCGGAGGCAGATGAGACTCTAGATCCTCTTACACGTCTGATAAAGACCAACGAAAGGAGTACGAGAATCGCCAGCGATAAAATAGCGAATCTATATCGCCATTCTCCGTAACTGCTAAACGTCAGCAATATCGTGCTCCAGAGTAATGGTCCTAACAGTGACGACGC
>JBBTSF010000083.1:15696-20082 GCA_038064815.1 Patescibacteria group bacterium | reverse complement strand
GAATCGATCTCCCCCGTTCGCAAAAACGTGGGGTTGAATTTCTCGCAGCGCATCACAGACACTCATGTCTTCGCAGTTTGGTTCATGACTGGTGAGTACAACCCGTGCCACGCCCGCAATCGCTTCGATGATTTCTTTGCGTTGATCTTGCGGCATGAACACGAACCCTTTTTTCTTCATGAGCCAATGATCGTTATTCAAAATCACGATAAGCTCATCGCCAAGCGCGGCCGCTTCTTGAATCATGCGAACATGACCGACATGAATCGGATCAAATCCTCCAGAGACGGTAACAATCTTTTTCATAACATGTTTGGAATCGGATAAAGGTAGAGAAGAATGATCGTCAGAAGAACACGAAACGCAAATCCTCCCACAAACCCAATGAGTGCCCCCACGAGAACATCCGTTAAATAATGCACCCCAACCATCATGCGTCCCAATCCAACCAAAACCGCGCAAACAGTCATGATAAGAAGCACAATTGGATCATGAATGAATGCGCCAGCAAGCGCAAACGCAAGCGTGCTATGTGCAGAAGGAAAACTATTTGTGTACACGAACAGTTTGATGATCGGTTTGTAATGTTCCGACTCAAAGGGTCGTGGCCGTTTGATCCAACGAGACAAGACAAACGTCACCAACCAAGGAAAAAAAACGAGTGGGATTAAAAATAAACTGTCTGCGAACATTCTTCCGATCGCGAGTCCAAACATGAGCCAGATCAAAAACGATCCACAAAAAATCGCGAACTTCGTGAGTACGTAGGAATCTTTCGTGCGTTCAAACAAGAATCGAGAAAAACGTTCATCAATGCTCATAGAATTTCTTTACGTAATGTTTCAAGAAAAACTTCTCTTCGTTCGATATCCGCAAGAATCGCTTCCGCATCCTTTGGTCGTGTGAGCTGTTTCTTTTCAAACGCACAAAACTTCTGAACGGGACACGCCCAACAGCGCGGTTTGCCCGGAAGACAGATGTATCGGCCCAATTTTACAAAGACACGATTCACCGTTGGCTTGTCTTTATCGGCCACAAGTTGAAGAAGTGCCGTCTCTGTTTTCTCCGGGGTCTTTGTCTTCACCCATCCTAACCGATTCGTCACACGAAGCACATGTGTATCAACGGCAATCGCCGGAGTTTGAAAGGAAGCGAC
This sequence comes from Patescibacteria group bacterium, assembly GCA_038064815.1. Taxonomy (GTDB): domain Bacteria; phylum Patescibacteriota; class Patescibacteriia; order UBA9934; family GWF2-40-263; genus JBBTSF01. Next base: position 18,926 of record JBBTSF010000083.1, on the reverse strand, counting down.
CAATACCACGCTCGCTGTTTTTCGACCGACACCGGCAAGAGAAATCAGTTCGTCCATCGTGGACGGAATCTTTCCGCCAAAATTTTTCACAACCGACTCTGCCATCTTCTGCAAATTCTTTGCCTTCTGTTTGTACATGCCAATCGTGTTGATCTTCCCTTCAATCTGTTTTGGTGTCGCTTGCGCAAGACGTTCGAGTGTGGGAAACGCGTCGAAAAATTTCGGAAGCAGTTTGAGGACCTGTTCGTCTCGTGTGCGTGCAGACAAAATGACTCCGACCAACGTGCGATAGGAACCACCGAGTTCCATGGCACCCGGATTTGGATACGCACGTTTAAGCGCATCGAGTGTCATTTTTATTTGACTCTTCATATCAACAACGATTGCCCCATCATTTCTTCTGGTTGTGGAAGACCCATCACCGCCAGAATCGTTGGTGCGACGTCCGCCAACATTCCAACTGGCGGCATCAACGAAAGATCTCCTTCTGGAACCTCTCCTCCAATAGACGGTTGTCCTTCCAGCTTCTTTCCAATAATCACAAATGGCACAGAATTCGTTGCGTGTTCTTTGTTGATTTCTCCGGTGCGTAAATTCTTGAGCTCTTCCGCTTTCCCGTGATCGGCCGTGATGAACATCACCCCATCGCGCTCCAACACTTCATTCGCAATCTTTCCGAGACATTCGTCAACAACTTCCACCGCCTTAATGGTCGCATCCAAATTTCCGGTGTGCCCCACCATGTCCGGATTTGCAAAATTGATCACAAAAAAATCTGTTTCATTCGCGCGCATCTCCTTAAGCACACGATCCGTAATTTCGCGCGCACTCATTTGTGGCGTTTGATCATAAGAGGAAACATTCTGTGATGGAATGATGACACGCGTTTCACCTGGGAATGGATCTTCTTTTGTTCCGTTAAGAAAAAACGTCACGTGTGCGTACTTCTCCGTTTCGGCGATATGTAATTGCTTGAGTCCATGATCCGAAATGACTTGTGCAAGACAATGCTCAATCGGTTCCGCAGGAAAGGCAACTTCCACGGGCAATCCTTTTTCATATTCTGACATCGTCACCGGAAAAAGATTTTGCAATGGCGTGCGTTGCCAATCGGAAAAGTCTGGCAGGATAAATGCTTTGGTGAGCTGACGCATGCGATCGGCACGAAAGTTAAAAAAGATGATGGCGTCATTATCTTGCACAGACCCAACAGGCTGCCCATCTTTGGTCATCACCGTTGGAACAAATTCTTCATCGTAAACTTCTTTTGTGTAGGATTCCTTAATTGCTTGAAGTGGATACTCTGCGGTTGGACCTTCGCCTAACACCATCGCGTTGTAGGCTTTTTGAATACGATCCGCGTGATGATCGCGATCCATCGCATAGAAGCGTCCGGACATGGAAGCAATCTGGCCCACATGTAACTTCTTCATCTTCTTTTCAAGTGCAGTAATAAAATCCACTCCGGCATTGTAAACCGTGTCTCGTCCATCCAAAATCGCATGAACGAATACTTCTTTCACACGATGTTTTTTTGCGAGTTCGAGCAATGCAAAACAATGTTCATCCATCGCATGAATCCCTCCAGGACTCACCATTCCGATCAGATGAAGACGACTGTTATTCTTTTTTGCGTGATCGATCGCATGAAGAAACGTGGGATTTTCAAAAAAAGATTCGTCGGCAATCGATCGATTAATTCTGGGAAACGTCTGGTAGTACACACGACCCGAACCAATCGCCAAATGTCCCACCTCTGAATTTCCCATCTCCCCCCAAGACAAACCAACCTCTTCTCCAGAAGCGCGAAGCGTCATCGTTGGATACGTCCGAATAAACCGATTAAAGTTCGGCATCTGTGCACGACGAATGGCGTTGCCTTCTCCTTCCGGAGCCACACCAAATCCATCGATCACCACAAGCACATACGGTTTTTTTCGTTCAGACATAATCGTTCTCTTTCTACAATTCTTCCTCAATTTCTAATAATCGATTGTACTTTGCGAGTCGTTCGGAACGGGAAAGCGAACCAGATTTAATAAAATCCGCGTTCACGGCAACAGCAAGATCCGCGATGGTTGTGTCTGTGGTTTCTCCCGAACGATGAGAGACGGAGACTTTGTATCCTGCGTGCTGTGCGAGCGTGATCGCATCGATTGTTTCACTCAATGTCCCGATCTGATTCAGTTTGATGAGGATTCCATTTCCCGCCCGCATCTCAATTCCCTTTTGCAAACGGTTCGCATTTGTGACAAAAAAATCATCCCCAATGAGCGTAATCTTTTTCCCTAATTGTGCCGTCATCTGTGCCCATCCCTCAAAATCATCTTCATCCAATCCATCTTCAATCGAAAGAATGGGGTATGTTTCGATCCACTTTTTCCAAAGCGCGATCATCTGATTGCGCGAAAATATTTTCTTCTCAACAGGAAGATGATATTTCTGATCGTTCGCGTGATATAACTCCGACACAGCCGGATCGAGTGCAAGAAACACATCCCTTCCTGCTTTATAACCCGCTTCATCAATCGCTCTCATCATCCATTTCAATGCCTCCTCACTTTTTTGAAATGGAACACCATACCCACCCTCATCTCCTTTCAATGTCAACGTTGCATGATGACCTTTTGCAGAAAGAAGTTTACCAAGTGTATGAAAAATTTCTGCCCCACATCGAAGACGCTCTTTAAAACGACGTTGTGCTGGGACTATCATGAATTCTTGAAAATCCACAATCCAACCCGCATGTGCCCCTCCGTTGAATACGTTGAAAGTCGGAATCGGGAGGCGGAATGTTTTGTAGTGGAGATCAAATGTCTGTCTCAAAGATTTATACAGCGGGAGCTTTTGCGCTTTTGCAGATGCATGCGCACACGCAAGAGACACACCCAAAATCGCATTCGCCCCAAGGCGAGATTTATTTGGCGTCCCATCGAGCAAACACAATCGTTCATCAATTTCGCGTTGATGCGTCACGTCCATTCCTCGCAGAGCTTTCTGAATTGTTTTATTAACGTTGCGAACAGCTTTGAGAACACCGAGTCCTCCATACCGTTTTTTATCGCCATCACGAAGTTCCAACGCTTCGTGTTCACCCGTCGACGCCCCGCTTGGCACAGAAGCAACACCAATCGTTCCATCGGTCAGCATCACCGAAACCTGCACGGTCGGATTTCCGCGCGAGTCTAAAATTTCGTGGGCGTGAATCAGTTCAATGGTGTGGCTCATAC
>JBBTSF010000083.1:6868-15596 GCA_038064815.1 Patescibacteria group bacterium | reverse complement strand
TCATACATCAAGAAGTAATGGTTCTAAACCTGGCAATGTTTGACCGGCAAAAAAGCTCAGCATCGCTCCGCCACCCGTCGACAAAAGCGTGAATTGATCTGCAAGTTTAAGATGCTCGAGCACAGGCCCTGTATCTCCGCCACCAACAATCGTGGTCGCACCACTCGAACGTTTTGCAATCGCTCGTGCAACATATTCGGTTCCTTTGCAGAACGCGGGGACTTCACAATATCCGAATGGACCGTTCCACAAAATAGTTTTCGCAGAGGCAATCGTGCGACCAAAGAGTTCTTGCGTTTGAGGGCCGACATCAACGATACGATCGCGTGGCATGATTTTTGCCACAGGAACGACACGCGTCTTTGCATCTTTTCGAAAACTAGAAGCAACAACGACATCAACCGGAAGCACAATCTTTTTTCGAATCGCTGTTGGGAGAGCCCGAACGACAGAAAGACCATCTGGATCATAAACCGATTGACCGACTTGTACGCCGTCTGCACACAAAAATGTTGTCGCAAGAGCTCCTCCTAACAAAATCGAATCAACTTGTTTGGAAAGATGTTCGATCACCGGAAGTTTTGTTTCGATTTTCAAGCCGCCCATCAAAAGCACAAACGGTTTTTTTGCACGACGTTCAAGAGTCGCCATCACCGTCACTTCATTCGCAAGAAGATGTCCCGCAAACGCAGGAAGTTCACGTGCTAATGCATTCACGGACGCATGTGCACGATGCGAAACAGAAAATGCATCATTCACATACAAATCTCCCAAACGTGCGAGTTCCTTTGCAAACCCAACATCATTTGATTCTTCGCGTGGATCAAAACGAAGATTTTCGAGAAGCAAAATTTGTCCGTCCTTCAAATGATTCACCGCTCGCTCGACACGTGGTCCAGTGACACCGGTTGTCACATCAATCTTTGTGCCGAGTAAACTCGAAAGACGTTTTGCAATTGGCTTGACGGAGTATGCCGCTTTTCGACGGCCATCTGGTCGACCCAAGTGAGTAAGCACAATGACGCGTGCGCCGCGTTGTGCGAGCCAATCAATATCAACGGCGGCACGGGCAATCCGTCCATGTGGACCATCCACCGCTCGTCCTTTTTCTAGAGGAACATTTCCATCGATACGGATAAGCACGCGTTTCCCTTCCAAACGCATATCCGCACGCAATTTTCGCAAACGCAGAGGAGTCAGAGACATAAGCCTACCCATGCAAAAATTTTAACCAGTTGCGTCCTTGAAGATATGGTTGTCTGCTCACGAGTCCGTCGATTCCCCAAATGTGTCCAAACCCACCAGAAAGAAAAAGTAAAAAAATTCCAATGATAATCAGATGCTGATCAATAAATCCATGTGCCGTGTTCTGTGTGAATTGCGCGAAGTAATACAAGACCATCAACAAAATTCCAAACGCGGCTGCAGGACGCACAAGAAGACCCAAGAGAAGCGCCAGGCCAATCAAAAATAATCCGTACATGTTGAGCATGTCGATCGTCCCGTTGCCGGCAAGCGATTGGAACCAGGAAGCGAATGGTCCTGTTGCTGTAGAAAGATAGGGTGCTGCGGTCCATGCCTCAGTCGCAATCTTTGACCAACCCGCGTGCAGAAAAAAGAATCCCATCAGAATACGTAACAAGAAAACACATCCCGAAAAAAAACCGTGTGAGGTTGCATGTGTAAACTGATCAAAAGAGGTTGCTTGAGGCATACGTTATTTTAAAGTTTACCGACATGTTGAACCATATCCATCAAGCGTTCGGAGTAACCCCATTCGTTGTCGTACCAAGCCAGGACTTTCACGAGATCGCCATCGACCACGCGTGTCATTTGCAAATCGGCGACCGTGCCGTATGGCGACTGCACAAAGTCCGTGGAGACGAGCGGCTCATCTGTGACTCCGAAGATTCCTTTCCAACGAGGTGACTGGGAGGCTTTTGTCAGTACAGCATTCACTTCTTCGACGGTGGTCTTTTTCGCGAGCACAAAGGTGAAATCCGTAAGAGAGACGTCGATTGAAGGAACACGCACGGAGATACCGTCGAATTTATTTTTCAAAGATGTAATGACTTCCGTTGTTGCTTTTGCCGCTCCGGTACTGGTCGGAACGATATTCACAAGCGCGCTGCGTGATCGTCGTAAATCTGGATGCAACTTTGGAGGCAAACCATCCACAATATTCTGTTCGGCTGTCACGGAGTGAATCGTTGTCATCATCGCTTTTTTCACTCCAAACGCTTCAACAAGGATTTGCGTCACCGGTCCAACAGAATTTGTTGTGCAAGAAGCGTTGTTCACCACTGTTTGATTCTTGTCCCACTTCTGATGATTCACTCCCATCAAAAAGGTCGGTGTGTCTTCGGAAGGCGCGCTGATGACAACACGTTTTGCTCCAGCCGTAAGATGCTTTGAAGCGTCTTCTTTTTTGGTAAATCGCCCAGTCGACTCAATGACAACGTCCACTTTCTGCTTTCCCCATGGAATAAGTGCGGGATCCATCTGTGTAAATACAGGAATTTTTTTCTTTCCGATCATCAAAAAATCTTTCCCGGCCGATACGGGCTGATCCCATCGACGAAACACGGAATCGTATTTTAAAAGATGCGCAAGAACCGCAGGCTCTGTCAGATCATTGATCCCAACAAACTCAACACCTTTACGTTTCCAACCAACTTTGAGAATTGTCCGGCCAATACGGCCAAAGCCATTGATTCCGACACGAAGCATAAAAAGAATGGTTATGTGTTGAAAGAGAATTGAACGGAAAGATTTTACCACTATGCGACGTAATCGAAAAACACACCCGGGGTGGGTGTGTTTTTGTGTTAGATGTTGAATCGTGCGAAGCGTCGAATTTGCATGTTCTCTCCGAGCGTGGTGATGCGCTCTTTGAGCAAATCTTCGATCGTTTTGTCTTCGTCTTTGATGTACGACTGTTCCAAGAGAACAGACTCAGAGAACCACTTGTTCAACTTCCCTTCGGTAATTTTTTCGATGACGTCTGCGGGTTTTGCTTGTGCGGCCATTTCTGCGCGATAGATTTCTTTTTCTTTTTCAACCAGTTCGAGCGGCACCTGCTCTCGGTTGAGATAGACTGGGTCAGCAGCGCTGATGTGCATGGCAAGATCATTGCAGAAGTCGATAAAGGCATCTGTGCGAGCCACGAAATCTGTTTCGCACAACACTTCTACGAGCGCACCCAGCTTTCCGTTGGAGTGGATGTAGGCATGCACGCGCCCTTCGTGTGTTTCGCGATCAGATTTTTTTGCGGCTTTTGCAATTCCTTTCTTACGCATCAGTTCCGCTGCTTTTTCAAGATCACCTCCGGTTTCTTCCAAAGCATTTTTTGCATCCATCATTCCGGCACCGGTTTGTGAGCGAAGTTGAGCGACGAGCTTTGCATCAATGGACATAAAGGACGTGGGGTTTAAAATTATTCGGAAACTTTTTTGTCTGATTTACTATCAGATGCCATTTTTGTGGCAGTCGCCTTCCCTTCTTTGATGGCGTCACAGGCGAGCTTACAAAGAAGCTCGATGGACTTCACCGCGTCGTCGTTGGCAGGAATCACATAGTCGACTCCCTTTGGATTCACGTTGGAGTCACACACCGCGAACACTTTTGTTTTTGTGACGTTTGCCTCCTCAACAGAAGTTCGTTCTGTACGAATATCGATAACGAACATCGCCTCAGGAACTTTTGTCATGTCCTCAATTCCTCCGATGCGCACGGTCATATCTTCAATCTCGCGTGCGATCTCGAGCTGTTCTTTCTTTGTGTATTTGCGAAGCTCTCCTTTATCGCGTTGATCCTTCAACATTTTGAAGCGCTTCAACGTTTCCTTGATCTGACGAAAGTTGGTGAGTGTTCCGCCAAGCCAACGATCTACCACAAATGGCATTCCGCAGGCTTCTGCATATTTTCGCACAATGGATTGTGCCTGACTTTTTGTTCCGACAAAAAGCACGATTCCGCCGCGAGAAACGATTTGCTTCATTTGCTCAAGCGCTTCGTCAAGCAACTTCTGCGTCATCTCAAGATTTAAAATGTGAATCCCGCCGCGTTCGCCAAAAATAAACGGCTCCATTTTTGGATGCCAACGTGAAGTCGTGTGGCCGAAGTGCATGCCCGCTTTGAGCATGTCGGTAAGGCTTGGCTTGTTTGCCATAAGGTAAATCTCCTTTTTTCTTCAGTGGATAGATTCGTGCCCTTTGAGACAAAGGGAGGAGACGAATCCATGAGTCCCACCTGATTGGTTAATTACGCGCGAAATATAACGAATATTCCACCAGCTGTCAATCGAGCGTATACTAAAAACATATGATTTCATCCCTCAAAGAAAACCCAACGTTTGCGAACCTTGCAGCTCTTGTTCTTCTTCTACTCGCGCTTTTTCTGGGCTTTAAAACCTGGCAAACCGCTCGTGAAGCCATTCAGGTGGGAAAAGCACCTGCCACGGAACACACGCTTTCTGTGGAAGGAATTGGCATTGCGACGATAAAACCGGACGTCGCTGGTGTGTCATTCAGTGTAGAAACAAAAGGTAAAGATCTCCCAGAAACACAATCAAAGAACGCCACGACCATGAATGCTCTCATTGCATCCATGAAGGAACTTGGGATGGAAGAAAAAGACATCCAGACTTCTTCCTATAATTCGTACGAAGATAAGGTCTACAATCCCAGAACGAATACCTATACCTCCAATGGATGGGTTGTCACACAACAAGTGAATCTCACGATTCGCAACACAGAAAAAGTTTCACCGATCCTTTCAAAACTTGGAACGCTCGGAGCCACAAATATCTCTGGACCAAACTGGCGTGTAGAAAATGACGCATCAACTGTAGATGTTGCACGAGAGAAAGCGATTACCGATGCGCACGCGCGTGCAGAAAAAATGGCAAAACAGTTAGGCGTGAAGCTGGGACGCATAGTCGCCTATAGCGAAGGACAAAACAATTCTCAGCCGATGCCCTACGCCATGAAATCAGACATGATGAATGCATCTGCACCCGCCGCTCCGGAGATTGAAGCGGGAGAAAATACGGTGAAGCTTCAAGTGAATATCACGTACGTGATTGAGTAATAAAAAAACCGCCCTTCAAATCGTTGGGCGGTTTTTTTATTGAATGAACATGGCGTCGCCAAAAGAAAAAAATCGATATCCTTCTTTCACGGCTTCTGCGTAAGCATTCATAACGTGCTCACGTCCTGCGAACGCAGAGACCAAAACGAGAAGTGTTGATTTGGGTAAATGGAAATTTGTGATGAGTACGTCAATAATTTCGAATTCAAATCCTGGTTTAATAAACAGATTCACATCTCCAGTAAACGCTCGGAATCCTCCGTCACTGTGAGCGACTCCTTCGAGTGTTCTCACCGTCGTCGTTCCCACCGCAATCACACGACGTCCTTCTTTTTTCGCTGTGTTAATTCGCTCCGCCGTTCCAGAATCAATCGAAACAAACTCACTGTGCATTTCATGTTCTTCGATTGTTTCCGTCTTCATCGGACGAAACGTTCCGATACCTACATGTAATGTCACTTCTTCAAACTGAATTCCTTTTTGTTTGAGTTCATCGATCAGCCGCTGCGTAAAATGAAATCCCGCAGTCGGAGCAGCAACGGAGCCCGTCTCTTTTGCATACACGGTTTGATAATCTTGAAATGTTTGGGGTTGAATGTTGACGTATGGCGGCACAGGAATTTCTCCATGCTCATTTGCAAATGCAACGACTTCGTCTGGCGATCGATCAAAACGCATGAGCACGATCCCATCGTTTCTTTTTTCTACGATCGTTCCTCGAAGTCCGTTGAGATCTATTTCCTGATCGACTTGCACTTTCTTTCCTGGTCGAACCATCACTTCCCAAACCGATCCTTCTTTCGCTCGCAGCAAAAAAACTTCAAGACCTTCTGTGTGTAATCGCGCACGAAAGACTTTTGTATTATTCAGAACAAGTACATCCCCCGCGCGCAGAAACTGGCTAATTTCAAAAAATTGCTTGTGTTGCCATTGCCCCGTCCCACGATCCACAACCAGGAGTCTGGACTGATCGCGTGGCTCCACGCTTTGCTGTGCAATCTGATCTTCCGGGAGATGATAATCAAATAAACTCGTATCCATAGGTCTTTTCTTGACTTTTTCCTGCTATTGATTATACTTTCGGCACAAAATAATCAAGCACATATAAGAGTGTGCACATCCTATGAAAACAGACATTCACCCAAATTACTATAACGAAGCCAAGATTACGTGTGCATGCGGCGCGGTGTACGATATCGGTTCAACGGACGAAAAGATTGATGTTGAATTGTGTGCCAAGTGTCACCCATTCTACACCGGTGAACAAAAAATCATGGACACCGCTCGACGCGTGGAGAAATTCAAAACACGTCTTTCAAGCAAATCTGAAGGAAAAACAGGAAAGGCTGTCAAAAAGACAAAGCGTGCCACACAGAAAGATGCCAAGCGCGCCAAAGCCGCTTAGCAGGAACATAAAAACGTCTCTCCGTTTGGAAGACGTTTTTATGTTAGGATAGACACCTATGGCCTTGATGGACAAACTTGATTCAACTAAAGCACGCTTTCTTGAACTCGAATCCCAACTCGCGGATCCGGGTGTGCTTTCTGATCAAAAAAAGGTCCGCGAGGTGAGCGAAGAATATGCGGATTTGAAGGAAGTGATGGGAATCGCCGCGCAATACGAAAAAGCACAAACCGATCTTGCGGGTGCGCGATCGACACTGGAAGAATCCACAGATGATGAAATGAAAGAGCTTGCCCAAGCAGAAATCACCGAACTGGAATCCCATCTGCCACGACTGGAAAAAGAACTTTTGATCGCACTTGTTCCACCGGATCCGATGGACAAAAAGAACATTATTGTCGAAATTCGGGCTGGCGCGGGTGGAGATGAGGCTTCCCTCTTTGCCGCAGAGCTGATGCGCCTGTATACGATGTACGGAGATTCTCAAGGATGGAAAACGGAACTCATCTCCGCAAATCGCAACGAGGCGAACGGATTTAAAGAAGTTGTGTTTGCGATCGAAGGAAAAAACGTCTATAGCAAACTGAAATACGAAAGCGGTGTTCATCGCGTCCAACGTGTTCCAGAAACAGAAAAACAGGGACGCGTTCATACCTCCACTGTGACCGTTGCAATTCTTCCAGAAGCGGAGGAGGTCGACATCCAAATTGAAGCGAAGGATTTGAAAATCGAAGCCACAACTTCCACCGGAGCCGGCGGACAAAGCGTCAATACGACTTACTCCGCGATTCGCATCACACACATTCCAACGGGTGTAATGGTGTACTGCCAAGAAGAACGCTCACAAAAACAAAACCGAGAACGAGCGATGTCGATCATTCGCGCACGTGTGTATGCCATGGAAAAAGAGCGGCTACACCAAGAGCGAGTGGATGCACGACGCGGACAAATCGGAAGCGGAGATCGATCAGAAAAAATCCGCACATACAATTTCCCCCAAGACCGCGTCACGGATCACCGCATCAAGGAAAGCTTCCACAATATTCCGGCGATCATGAGCGGACAAATCGATCCCATCATTAACACGCTCAAAGAAGCAGAAATCGCAGAACGGCTTGAGACATAACGTCTTAGGCCGTTTTTTGTTATTCACAGAACTGTGGATAACTTAGGAGTTATGTCACCAAGGATTTGTGGAGCTTTAGCGGTAAACCCGCTTCAAATTTTCAAGATCGGCAGCTGTGACATCTTTCAATTCTGTTTGAAGTTCACCAATCAATTCGTTAATTTCGTTCAAAGATCCTCCCGCTCTAATAAAACGAACAATTTCATTGTGAATAAATTCTACTTTTTTTCTCGCGTCTGGATCAGAGTCTATATCAGTATTGAAACCGTCTAGTTCAATACTCGCTCCTTCTGCATAGGCACGTTCGATTGCTTCATTGATAGCGGCTTCATCTTTACCATCATCACGTTGATCCTTTTCATAATTTTCCACGGGTTCAAATGATGTGTGATGTTCACTATTAATAAGGCCTTTTTCTTTTAATAAGTCGCCGGGAATCTTAATAGAAGTAACATATTTACGTACATCTTTAGGCGATTTGGCCACAGTATCGGATGCTACGTCCCCGCCACTTGAAATACCTGAAGTATGTATTTCAATTCCTAAATGGTCTCCAGATTTTAAGATTCCATTGGTGGCTAAAGTATCGACATAAACCATTCCTCTCTCATCTCCTACCCGCACATAGCCCTGAAAGTTAAAAGTGTCTGCCGTATCATCGCCAGCTATTCTGGTGTCAGTATTGTTAAGTCGCTCAAAATCTACTGCGGTTATCACTGGTAGGCCATTTTTTGTTTCTGCCGGAATTATTTCTTCCGCTTGCGGGCAGGATCCACAATTGCCGGGCCTATTACCATGAATACAAAGACCTCCTAAATCTAGATGGTTGTTTTCTGCTTTTACCATATTTATATTACGGTTAAATTATGGTCAAAGTATAGGTTCACTGTTTAAAACAAGCAACAAATAACCAGGTTTTCTGTGGATCACTCAACACCCATCTCCTAACGACAGAGTACCTGTGGATAACTTCGCTTTCGTGTTCTTGACACCTTCTTTTGAGGCGCGTAATCTGATCATTACTGTCAGATGATGCAAGCCAAAAGCAAGCTCTCTGGCTAGGTCCGCATACGGGGGTCGCAAGATTCCTAGCGGGCCGACCGGCG
>JBBTSF010000083.1:0-6768 GCA_038064815.1 Patescibacteria group bacterium | reverse complement strand
GCACCTTAGGCACACGTGCCTCGTAGACCAAATCGACAATCGTCGAATACCTGTAGTCCTGGTTGAATAAACCGCGACTCGCGCATGAACGGCACAAAGATCGGCAACGGTCTCGCCTATGAAGCGCAAGCAACAGGAAATCACGATGTGTACGGTCTGAAAGCCAACGCACAGTCGAAGAGGAATGGTCGCGGGAGAACGGTGCAAAAGCGCTGGACAACCAAAACGGAATCGTCTTTCGGGACGAACAAAAACGTTGAGGAAAGTCCTCGCCAAGCATCAAGCTTCCGTGTCCATTGGACACAATCACATGGGTCTCTCGACCCACTCTCGCGCGACCGCCCGCGCACCCCCCATGCTCCGCTCGACCCTGTCGACCGGAGCTTCTTTATTTCTATGCTAGAATCAGTGTAGTTCATGGGGCCTGACCCCAACGCTGTATGACAATCCTTGAGGCTCTTCAATGGGCCAATAACAAACTAAAAAAGTCCGGGGTTGAATCTCCAATGCTCGATGCGGAAGTGCTTCTTTCGCATCTTTTGGGTATTTCAAAAGCTCGGCTGTTTTCCCATTTCACCGATCCGCTCAAACAGCACCATCAAGAACAATTCAACACCCTCATCGTTCGACGATCATCGTTCGAACCTGTTGCATATCTCATTGGAAAGAAAGCCTTTTTTGGAAGAGACTTTGCCGTGAATCCATTTGTTCTGATCCCGCGCCCTGCGACAGAATCTCTCGTCACAGAAGCACTCACTCAATTTGCCGCCGCAGAAGATCCAGAAAAATCCCTCTTCGTGGACATTGGAACAGGCTCAGGCGCAATCGCCATTTCTCTAGCTGCAGAAACCCAGTCTCCCGTCGTCGCCACAGACCTCAGTCCTCACGCGCTGTCGGTTGCAGAAAAGAACGCGACAGAGCACGGCGTGCAAGATCTGATTGATTTTCGACAAGGAAGCCTTCTGGATCCAATCGTGGAGCTTTTTGAAACAATGCGTAGCACGTCTACAAAACCAATCTCTTCCGTGTATCCATTTAAGCACCTGATCGTCTGTGCAAACCTTCCCTATCTCACCGACAACCAGATGGAAACCCTTCAGCCAGACGTGCGTAAGTTTGAACCTCATGAAGCACTCAAAGCAGGTCCAGATGGGCTAGAAGCCTACTGGCAGCTGTTTAAACAATTCAAAAAACATCGAGACATGCTTCCCCGTCATGTCGCCGTCTTGATTGAAATCGACCCTTCTCAAACCACACGCGCCGTCGAACTGATCCAGCATCAATTTCCGCAATCAACCCCCGAAATCAAAAAAGACCTGCAAGGTCTTCATCGAATTATTCTCAGCTCTATTTAGTTGTCAGAAGTGACAGATCAGACAAAACTTCGATCCATGTTACGCCTGGATTAAAAGCAATCTCGTTTCCCTGCAAATCGAAAAATCGTACACGCTGAGTTTCCGACGGCTTTTTCCAAACCGCCTCTATTTTTTTCCCATCCTGAAAGACAAACACTGTTCCTTCTCCAGTCGTCCGCACCTGTCTTCGTCCAACCGCATCAAGCACTTCCACCTCCGTAACAATCACCGCAATATTGTCTGCAAAAATCTTCGAACCATCTTGTGTGATGTGGGCAGATCCGTTGTGTGAACGTGTATATCGATCTGTTTGCTCATCAAAATCCCATTGGACGTTATAGCTGGCCGAATCAAATGAAAGAATAATCTTTTTTGTGTCAGGCTCGTTGTTTGGTTGAGTCGCCTTAAACGTCCAGGTCTCGTAGAGGGGAGCAGCAAGACTTCGGGCTTTCTTTTGTTCCTCAAAAGCTGTGTGCATTTTATCTGTAGAGATATAGACATTATGCGGCGCCGGCTGATTCGTTGCCCGCCAAAAAACCGAACCGTTCCAATATTGATTCAAATCCAATGTTCCCCCGGAGGCGATCTGTGCCAACGCGGCATTTGAACCACCGACGTGTGCGTAGAGTGCATCTAATTCATTATTCCAATCCAAAAAATACGGTCTTGCAGAACGGACAGGTCCGATCTTCTCGACGGTTTGATCATCGGAAAAAAACGCGAGGAGGCGGGTGATTCCCCCTTCAACTGGCGCTTCATAAACCAAAAACGCTTTGTCGATCCCAGATTGTGGCCAGGCGTCTTGATGATTATCAACCATCACTCCGTAAACTTGAGGCAAGTCCATCTTTTTGTCGACGGGCAAACCGGTCAACGGGTGGCGAAAGGTCGTCTCGGCTGCATGTGCCTCTGAAGGTGTTTGTGTAGGCGATTTCTGAAAAGGAAAAACTTGCCAAACACACTGGATGATAACCAAAAACGCAAGCGCGACCACACCTGCTCCCGTCAGGAGCAGAGTGGTGTGCTTGCGTTTTAATAATTCTTTTTTGTGCTTGTGTTTATTTGCCATGTGGGGCGGCTGGCTTCTTGGCATCATCGGCTCCAGCTTCTGGAGTCTCTCCTTCTTCAGCTTTCTTCGCAGCAACTTCCACCGCAGAAACATCTCCTTCCACAGCCGCATCAAGTGAAGCCATTTCTGCTTCTGAGCGTGGTGGGGTAACAGAAACGATCGAAAGGCGTGGCTCATCTTCGATCACAATCCCTTCAGGCACAACAAGATTTTCCACACGGATAGAATCTTCGAACGTGACAAGTGTGGACAAATCCACCTGGATGTTACGGACGAGTTTAGTTGGAAGACAGCGAATGTTTACGTACTCACGGGAAACAACGAGCGTTCCACCAAGAGCTTTGACCGCTGGAGCCTCGTTCACAAAAACAATGTCAACCGTTGCTTCAATCTCTTTGTTCATGTCGATACAGCGAAAATCAACATGGGAAATCGTGTTCTTGATTGGATCTTTTTGAAATTCTTGAATCAAGACAGGCAAACCGGTCTTTTCGTTGATCTTCAAAGAAAGAACCGTACTTTCTCCCGCGCGGCGGTAGATTTTAATAAATTCATTTCGATCGATCGAAATGGATGTTGGTGCTGTTCCGGCTCCGTAGACGACCGCAGGAACTTGACCATCGTCTCGAAGTTCTCGGTTCTTTCGTCCAACAAGAGTGCGCGCCTTTGCATTGAGAATAAATTCTTCCATAAAGATAGGGTTATATGCGCGCTAGTGTGCCGAATTCTGGCAAATCCGTCAAGAGAGCCTTCTTTATCAGAAGTCTCTTAAATATGCCGCTTCTCTTTGCGACGAACCGCCGTTCTGCGGGATCGGACCCCGAGCGCACTCTGCCAACGGTCGTTTTCCATGACTTTATGGATATCGATCACATCGTTGATCGTGACATGGCGATCTGCCTGAAACTTCAACACATCTTCATAGCTCAAGTCTGTCAAAAGCCCCACAGAACTTGCTCCAACGTGATTGACCAATACAAGCGCGAGCAACGAATTTTGACACTTGCGACATTGCACATGCAAAAGACGTGTTTCCCCATCCTCCCCCAACATCTTGGCTTCCATAGGATTGTAGGGTGTTTCGCAAACAGGACAATAAGAAACAAGGCGTAAACCGTCGTTCCAACGCTGCGAAGGTTCTTTGGTGGACATAGGCAGATAAAAGATTACCTCACTACTTTACTATGCTTTGTTATGACTGACCACTTCGTCTGGCATGAATCGCAACACTCTGCACAACTCCAAGCAAAAGAACAAATAAGACCAAAGAACTTCCTCCATAACTGACGAGCGGAAGCCCGATTCCTGTGACCGGAAGCAAGCCAAGATTCATTCCGATATTCACCAAAATCTGAAGAAAAAATACGCAGGCAATGCCGATCACCAAAAAAGCCGTAAAGCTGTCACGTGCCTGGCGAACGTAAAAAGCAAAACGCACAAACAGGACTGTCAGAGCAGCCAGCAAAAGCACGACTCCAATAAATCCAAGCTCTTCGGCGATCACCGCAAAAATAAAGTCTGTGTGACTTTCTGGTAAAAACTTCAGCTGACTTTGTGACCCAAATCCAAGTCCTCTGCCAAACCATCCCCCTGCCCCAATCGCAATCACGGCTTGGGCAACGTTGTAGCCTTGTCCGAGCGGATCAAATTGTGGATTGAGAAAGGTCATGAGTCGCGCTTTTTGATAAGCCGCAAAAAGAAATTGCCAGGCAAAAAAAAGCGCTCCAGATCCAACAAGACCAAGAGCAATGACGAAACGTGAACGCATTCCCGCAAACAGGCAAAGGAAAAACCACAATCCAACAAGAATCGCCGCAGAACCCAAGTCTGGTTGCAGAAGAGTCAGACACACAGGCACAGCGGTGAGAGCCAAACTTTCAAAAAATTCCCGCAGACCAAACTCCGCACGTGCACGCTGACTGAAATAGCTAGCCAGCGTGACAATAAGCGCAAACTTCATATACTCCACCGGCTGAAAACTTGCTTGCGAAAAAACAAACCAACCCCGCGCTCCGCGAACGGTCGTCCCGAAAATAAGCACGCCAATCAACAACAAAATTCCGCTTGTGTATAAAATCAAACTGTAATTGCGCAACAGTTTGTAATTAGAAGTCGCCAGAAAAAAAGATCCGACGAGCCCGACAAAAACGGCGATCAATTGTTTCCTTACGTTCACCAACTCTGCGGCGCGCGAAAGGTCCACGGAATAAATCGCCGCCAGACCAAAAAGCATAAGCAAAAATGCACTAAGGATAATCAACCAATCCGCACAGCGAAATCGGGACAAGCGGAGCCAAACGTGTCGAAGAGGAGAAATCATGGGTTGAGTGGAACCGTACGCGCATCGATACTCGACTTCCCTTCTGGGCGTTGATAGATGCCGGGATCAAAAAGATTTACATCTGGCACAACTTCTACAGAACTCACATTTGGCAAAGAGCCAAACCAATTCAGCGAAATCTCTTTCTCTTCGTCTGAGCCGATGGATTCAATCGTGACACGACTCACCCCCACAACACTTACTCCACGCTTGAGCAACACATAAAAAACCGGGTCAAAATACGCGTACACAGTTTTGTTTGTCACCCGAAACGACGTGCGTCCAATCTCGTTGTTTTCGAACGCGGTTTCTTTTGTATAGGTCGGGCTATCAATGAAAAAATTCAAACGATCTGACTGCCACTTTTGATAGTCTGGAATCACTTTGTGATCAATGCGATGCCACATCATGTTTGTAAAAACAATGGTTCCGGTTTGTGTAGAGGTTTGAGAAGTGACTGCAAGACTCACAAACGGCTTTTGTTGCTCTGGAAGCAAAAATCCGTGCGTGACCTCTGTATGTCCAGCATCAAAAACAAACTGATAGTCAAATTCAACCCACCAATCTTTATTTGGGTTGGCAACTTGTGTGTAAAAATCGTACCGAGAATTCCCAATCGGAAAAACCTGAACATCTTGAGAAATAAGAGGATCGGCTGCGTGCGAAACCGTATAGGCCCGCAAGTCTGCTTGCCCGGAGGCAATCATTTGACTGAGCGATCGTTCTTCGTGTGTGTAGCCAATAATGAATGAATCGATCATCGTCCAAGAAACAAACAACAAAAGGACTGCATCAAACAAAATAAACAATCCATATCCCAGACGACGAAAAGACGCACGATGTTCCAGCCACCAAACCGAAAGCTTGTAAACACGTTTGTCTTCTTTCTCCTCCTCCATGAGGATATTTTGATCCATCATACCGCTCGATTATAACACGCACGGATCCTTCCACGAAGCCGGAGATCATGCTAATCTAATCCTTGATATTTTCTCATTTCCTATGCCCGACAACACACCAAAGAAAAAAGAGGCTGCCTACGGCGCCAAAGAAATTACCGTTCTGGAAGGGCTTGATCCTGTCCGTAAGCGCCCCGGAATGTACATCGGCTCCACGGGCCCAACAGGACTACACCACTTGATCTGGGAAGTCATGGACAACTCGTTTGATGAAGCCATGGCCGGACACGGAAAAGAGATCACGCTCACCCTTCTTCCTGACAACATGGTGAGTGTGGAAGATCACGGACGTGGAATTCCGGTAGACATGCATCCGCAATTTAAAGTTTCTGCACTGGAACTTGTGATGACCAAACTCCACGCCGGAGGAAAATTCGGCGGGGGCGGATATAAAGTTTCCGGTGGACTTCACGGGGTCGGTGTTTCTGTCGTGAACGCGCTTTCGACCTATGTTCGAGCAGACGTGAAGCGTGAAGGACAGCTTTGGATGCAGGAATATGCTTGTGGAAAACCACAAGCAAAGGTGAAAGCGGTTGGAAAAGCGACGGGTACCGGAACCACCATTACCTTTCAACCAGACAAATCGATTTTTGAAACAACGGAATTTCATTTCCAAACGATTTTGGATCACTTGCGTCAACAGGCTTATCTCACCAAAGGCGTAAAATTGGTGATTACCGACGCGCGTGAAGAAGACAAAAAGAGTGTCTACGCCTTTTACTTTGAAGGCGGCGTGGCCTCATACGTGCGACACATCAATCACGGAAAAGAATCCAAACACGAAAACGTTTTTTACGTTTCCAAACATGACGACGCCTCAGACATGGATGTCGAAGTCGCTCTTCAGTACACCGGCGAGTATTACGAGTCTGTCCATTGTTTCGCCAACAACATCACCAACCCAGAAGGAGGAACGCACCTTATTGGTTTTCGCACAGCTCTGACTCGAGAACTCAACAACTACGCGCGAAGCAAAAACCTCATCAAGGAAAAAGATCAGAACCTGACTGGTGATGATGTGAGAGAAGGATTGACTGCGGTCATCAGTATCAAGATCAAAGAACC
>JBBTSF010000082.1:9576-20344 GCA_038064815.1 Patescibacteria group bacterium | reverse complement strand
CTTTTGTATCGAAATGAAAAAGACAAAGCGGTCGTGATTTATTTGCATGGCAATGGGAGTTCGTCTGTTTTTTATGATGAAGCAAAGAATCGACCTCTGGCTGAGGCTTTGAAAAAAAAGAATATTTCGACGTTGTACTTTAATAACCGCGGCGCCCACATCATTAAAAAACTGAACATGAGACGCGGTGCAAAAGAAGAACGAAAGTATTTTGGAATGGCTTATGAGAAAATCAAAGAGTGTGTAGAAGATATCGACGGCGCGATTTCTTTTTTGAAAAAACAAGGCTATCGCACATTTTATCTGGCGGGCGCTTCAACGGGCGCGAATAAAATTTGTGTCTACAATTTCTATAAGCCCGATAACGAGATCAAAAAATACATTCTTCTTTGTGGAGGCGACGATGTGGGGATTTACTATCACGCCGTTGGAAAATCGAAATTCTGGAAACTTCTTGCGCAGGCAAAGCAAAAAATCAAAGCCAAACAAGGAGAAGAACTTATCAAAGAACTCTTGCCTGACGCCGTCTTCGCCTACACAGGCTTTTTCGACATCGCAAATCCAGATGGTGACTATAACGTCTTCCCGTTTTACGAAGTTTTATCCAACACAAAGCTCTCGACAAAACGACTCTTTAGACACTTTGCGTCTATCAAGAAACCGGCGTTGGTTGTGTACGGAGATCAAGATGAATACACCTGGGGCAACGTACCAAAAGTCGTTGAGATTCTAAAAAGCTATCAGCCGAAATTGGATTACCAAATCATTAAAGGAGCAGATCATGGGTTTAGAGGTTGTGAAGCAGAGTTAGCTAAAACAATGGCTGATTGGTTGGAATAATTGCCTTGAACGAGCTATGAAACCCCGCTATCTCACCCAAGAATCTCTCCTGGCCGACATCAAATCCGAACTTCCCCGTTTGATTTTTCTCACCGGGAAAACCTCGACCGGGAAAACGACGTTATCCAATTTGATTGGCGGGTTTGGGTATCAAGTCATTATGCTGGATTCGATCGTGAAGGAATCTGTGATCAAAAAATTCGATGTCGTGAAAGAGGAAGAAGCGTTTCCTGTGTATCACGATAACGTGCCGAAGGAGTGGGTGGATTCATTTGTGGAGGCGGTGCGGGCGGAGATTCGAGTCAGTGCAGAAAAAGGTCCGGTGCTTATTGAAGGCGCACTTGCGGACAACGAACTGATCAAGCGAATCTTCTATGACGCGTTTGAAGAATTCACTTTTATCTTTCTGCTTCCGATAAACATTCCTTTGTACGCGCATCGGATTCAAAAAAGATTCATGAAAGGAATAAAGACAAACACCACAGGTCTACCAAAACAGTTTTTCGAGATTGTCACACCCACAGAAATAGAAACTTTTTTGCAAACAGAAAAAGTGAACACCGCTCTTGCAAAACAACTCAAAGCATTCGCGACGGAGTCCGCGGAAGAATCAAAAAGACGGCTCGCATATTTTAAGGAATCGAATCCCTCCATCAGTGTTCTCGAAATCTAAAACGACCCACCTGGTCGTTTTTGCGTTATACTGATTTTATATCTATGACCATCTACATCGCCCACTCTCGAGCCTTTGATTACAAGAAAGAGCTCTACGAACCCATCAAAAACGCCTCATTTGGGCAGAAACACACACTGATTCTACCCCACGAGAACAGCGAAGAGGTTTCCAGCTCCAAAGAATTCTTTCAAAAGAAGTGTGATCTGGTGATCGCCGAAGTTTCACAACCCTCCACAGGAATGGGAATCGAACTCGGCTGGGCAGACGCCTTCAACGTCCCGATCGCGTGTCTTCATAAAAAAGGATCTCCTATCTCAAAATCACTCAGCACAATCTCGACCATGATCTTTGAATACACAGACACAGACGACATGATCACGATCATCCAAAAGATTATTCAGAATATTGCGTTCTAAACGTGTGTACTACCTCTACATTCTTCAATGCGCCGACGGAACGTTCTACACCGGGATCACCACTGACTTAGACCGACGACTCCGCGAACACAACACTTCCCCACGCGCATCCAAGTACACACGCTCGCGCAGACCGGTCGCACTCGTCTATTCGAAAAAATTTCGTGACCGGTCGGCCGCGTCTAAAGCAGAAGCAAAAATGAAGAAGTTGTCGCGAGAGGAGAAGATGTCTATGATTGCGAAGTAAAACGACCTGCCCGGTCGTTTTTGCGTTATAATAAAACGGTTATGATCAACGATTCTTCTCTTCGCAAAAAACTCGACGAATTCCTTTCGCAAGAAAACGAACAAAACTGGTGGAAACCAGAATTGTTTGAAGCGTCTGTTCGTGACCAACTTCCCAAAGAACTAGAGATCCTCTCTCCTCCGCCTGCCGAACAGAATAACTACAACTGTTTTGTCTACGCTCTGGGGCTTGAGCAAGATCGATCTTTTCTAGGAAACGACAACTGGAATTTCACCAAAGAGTTGGACCAGGTCTACGAAGAAATGATGTCTCAAAATCTCCTCACAGAAACTCAGACACCGACACCAGGCGATCTGATTGTCTATCGGACAAAAGAGGGAGTCATGAGTCATGTTGGACGCGTTAAGGACAATGGAGTGATTATCTCAAAATGGTCCTGGGGACCACTACTCAAACATGCGGTGCTCGCTGTTCCAGCTTCGTACGGAGATGATGTGAGGTATTATAAAATCAGCGACGAAGCAAAACAGTTTGTGATCAAACAAAGAAACGTATGAACATGCTCCACGCCATCATCCTGGGAATCATCGAAGGGATCACGGAATTTCTCCCGATCTCTTCCACAGGCCATCTCATCTTGACCAGCTCCCTTCTTGAGATTCCTCAAACGATCTTTACCAAAAGCTTTGAGATCATCATCCAATTCGGAGCGATTTGTTCGGTGATTGTGCTGTATTGGAAAAAACTGTGGGACGTCGAGACGATCAAAAAACTGATTGTGGCGTTTATTCCAACAGGAATCATTGGATTGTTTCTGTACAAACTCGTGAAGACCTATCTGCTTGGAAATACCGGCGTCGTGCTTTGGGCGCTGCTCATCGGAGGAATCGCTCTAATTGTATTCGAACTCTTCCACAAAGAATCAAAAAACGAAAAGGGTGGGATCGAATCCATCTCCTACAAGCAAGCATTCATGATCGGACTCTTTCAATCCATCGCAATCGTGCCAGGCGTTTCTCGATCGGCAGCAACGATCGTGGGAGGATTACTCAGCGGACTCAAACGAATCACGATCGTCGAGTTTTCTTTCCTCCTCGCCGTTCCAACCATGCTCGCCGCAACCTCTCTAGATGTTTTTAAAAGTCATGGATCGTTTTCCGCAGACCAATTCGGCGTCCTCGCGGTCGGATTTATCGTCTCATTTCTCGTGGCGCTCGTAAGTATCAAATTTCTCTTACGGTTCATTCAAACACACACATTTATCCCGTTTGGAATTTATCGAATCGTTGTAGCGATTTTGTTTTGGGTAATGGTTTTGAGATAACTCTATGCAAATCAAAAATCAGGTCATTGTTATTACAGGTTCATCCAGTGGAATCGGTGAAGCTACCGCCTATCTCTTTGCGAGCGAAGGAGCCCGTATCGTTGTGAACAGTGAATCGAATATCGAAGGGGGGATGCGCGTGATGGAAAAAATTAAAGACATGAAAGGTGAAGCGATTTATGTCCAAGCAGATGTCTCAGACCCTATCCAAGCAAAATTACTTATCGATAAAACAGTCGAAACCTTTGGAGAAATCAATATTTTGATCAACAACGCCGGCGGGTACGAATCGCAAGATTTTCTCACCGCTTCAAAAGAGAGCTGGCTGCGTGTTTTCGACAAAAACCTCTTCAGTACAATTTTGTGTTCGCAATACGCAGCACAAGTCATGTTAAAAAATGGTGGTGGAAAAATTTTAAATACAGCGTCGGTGTACGGATGGGAGAACACAGGCGACCCAACTGGCATGGCGTATTCTGTGGCTAAAGCAGGAGTGATCAGCCTCACAAAAAATTTAGCCAAATTCTGGTCACCAACCATTCTCGTAAACGCCGTCGCCCCGGGTTACGTGCATATTCCTCGCTTCGATACATATCCAGAAGAAACCCAGGCCCAAATGAAGGCAGAAATGCTTCTTGGTCGTTTCATTGAGCCCAGTGAAGTTGCAGAAGCATTTCTCTATCTCGCAAAGAATGATGCAGTGACAGGTGAAGTTCACCGAGTGGATGGAGGATTTGGACTAAAATAAAAAAACACACCATCGACACATCGCCCTGCGCGGTGTGTTTTTTGGTGTGTTGAGTTATTTGAGTTTGCCTTTACGACTCTTGCGTTCCTGGATGTAACCCCATTCTTCTTTCACAGTCTTCCAGACGGTTCGGACGGCCCATAGGAGCATCGTCGTCCAGGCAACCCCAGTCGCGATCATGATGACCCCCGAAGGAATCCCAACGATCATTGAAAGCATTCCAGACATCATGAACAACCAGAGAAGAACGAGGATGAAAAGAGCGAAAACACCTCTCATGATTTCCACAGGAACCTCCTATTTTCAGCTTTTGGTCTGAGAGAAGACAGGCTTCAGCTCTCGTCTTGCGATCACTTCGCTGTAAGCCGCATCTGTGTTTGTGGTGAACTGAAGAAAGAAATAAAGAATCAGCTTTGCGTCCATAAACACTCCGTTTCTATCGATCCCCTCAACACTTACGACCACATGTCGTAAGTCTAGTCGGAGAGACGATCGTACATATCCGATCGTCTCATTGCTTTACTCCTTCTCTCCTACCAACATCACACGCTCACCAATCTCATATGCGTATGGCTGTACGATTCCTGTTGGATTTAATTTTTGACTGAAGGCAAAAACGGATTTTGCGTCTGGTTGATAAACAGTTGCAACACGCGAAACCATATCGTCTGATCCTGCGACCTGCACGCGGGCGAAGTCGACAATTTGGTGTGGAGAAAAACCAAATTGGGTTTGAATAAACGCGATGATCTGCTCGTTGGTTGGCAATTCGTTCGTCTTCCCTCGCCAGACGATATGGTTTTCATACGCAGGAGCATCGGGAATGATTTTGTATCCAGGAAGTTCGGTTGTGATATCGATTGCGCGATACGCTTCAAATCCTTCCCCGATCTGACCTTCGATCTCGAAGTTTCCATAGACATCAAATTCTTTGAGCACCGTCATCCCTTTCTTCACAAGTTCAATCGCTTCCTGAATCACACGCACCTTTGTCGTAAACATCATTCCAGGATCCTGAATGTCGTGTCCGGTTGGTGGCGTGTCTGCGTTGCAAGACATCTTTTCATCACGTACATCAGTTACATTCAGAAACCACTTCGCTTTTCGAAACCCGACTTCCGCAAGAGCTGCGATAACTTCTTTACTTACTGCGCTTTTTGGGATCGCCAAGTGGATTTCCACAATAGAGATTTTTTTCATACAGATTTGGTTCATCAATAATCAATCGTTCTGACAAAATGATATCAATTTTTGACACTTTTGTCATCGGTTCATGCATACTTAAACTTAAATTTTCAATAAAAGCCTTTAATTTTGATTATCTGTAATAAAATAGTGTCAGAAAGATTGACACTTAGAGTCTGGTCAAGTATACTGACTTATATGAATTCTGATCTTCTTTCAGGTCTTGGCTTGAGTAAAAAAGCCGCTGATATCTATCTGTCGACGCTCTCTCTGGGCACGGCATCTATCCAAAAGATCGCGGAAAAGACGGGATTAAAACGTCCCACAGCCTATGGGTATGTTTCAGAACTCGTCACGGAAGGACTCCTCGAAAAAGTCCCGATAGGTAAACGTGATTACTATCGCGCCACGAGCCCACGCATCCTGCAGGCACGTGCACAGCAAACGGCAGAAGCAATTACAAATGCCCTTCCGGAACTTGAGGCGCTTCAAGACACCACGCGCGGACGGCCAAACATTTCTATTTTGGAAGGCGAGAAAGGTCTTCGGCAGGTTTACACGGAAATGGAACATGCGAATGGAATTTGTTTTTGGTCGAAACTCGAATCATTTGAAAAAAAATTCCAGGATGTGTTTGAAAACCTCAGTATTGCCATTGCGCAAAGACAAATCCGCACACGGGAAATCATTGCAAACACACCGGAAACAAAAAAAAGTGCGAAACGTTATGCACTCACCGCAGGTAAAAGCTATTCCGCTCGGATCGCCACTGCAGAAGGGATTCAAAACGACAACGCCATTTACGGGAACACCGTTGCGCTCTTTCGCCTTCACGAAGGAAATCTCTTCGTAATTCGCATGGAAGATGCAGTCATTGCGCAAGCGATGAAAGCCCTTTTTGAGATGGCGTGGAAAAGCGCAGATGGGTTTATAAACTAGAAGGACCGTGTACAATACAGACACTCTATGAAACTCAGCATTATCATTCCGGTCTACAATGAAATCCAGACGATTGAGGCGCTTCTTGGGCGTGTGCGGGAGATTTCCGCTGGGCGGGATGTGGAGACGATTGTGGTGGATGATGGATCTACGGATGGAACCACGGAGTATCTGCAGACCTACAATAACGAGCAGACAAAAATCATTTCGCTGACAAACAATCAAGGCAAAGGCAATGCGATTCGCACAGCGATCCCTCACGCCACAGGTGACGCGGTTGCGGTTCAGGATGCGGATCTCGAATATGATCCAGAGGAATTGTTTGCTTTACTCAAAATTCTTGAAACAGAATCCCTTCCGGCAATTTACGGATCTCGCTTTTTAGGAACGCGTACAGGAATGACCACGAGTTCCACAATCGGAAACCGGGGACTTACCGCAGCGATGAATCTGCTGTTTCGAACATCACTGACCGATTTGTGTACTTGTTTTAAGATGGTACGTCGCGACATTCTTTGTACGCTTCCACTTCAAAGCACTGGCTTTGAATTTTGTGCAGAGGTCACGGCACATCTCGCAAAACGCAACGTTCCGATTCGTGAAGTTCCAATCACCTACCACGCACGCAGTCGTTCGCAAGGAAAAAAAATTCGCTGGTCTGATGGAGTCATCAGCCTTTTTACTCTGATCCGATGTCGTTTTTCTCCCCTTTCCTAAACCGCGTCTGGAAACGCGGCCTGTTTGTTTTCCTTTTTTTCGCCATCATTCTTGCCGCGATTCAATTTTCGTTTTCCGGACTTCTGGACACCGACCCGTACTATCACATCCAACATGCAGCCCTCTATAACCAAGGCCTCAGCGCAGAGACATTTCCGTGGGTTCAGCTCACTCCCTACGCAAAAAACTACAGTGATCTGTGGTACGGCTTTCATCAACTCTTACGTATCCTTCCGTCAGACAACTTAATCTTTTCAGGAAAGCTGTTTGTGGTATGTATCGGTGCGCTTGTTTTCACGGTCTTTTATCTTCTTCTTACTCGACTGAAAATTCCAAAGCCCTTCTTTTGGACAGCAGCTCTTGTTGGTCTGTGTCCCTATTTTCTTTATCGCCTCCTTTCCCTTCGCCCACACCTCTTCGACGTTCTTTTCTTACTTGCCTGTCTTCTTTTCCTCATGGAAAAACGCCGATGGCTTCTAGGAATCCTCATGGCAATTTTCGTTTGGTTTCATGAACTTGCTCCTCTTCTGCTTGTCGTAGTTGTTCTCTGGAGCGCAACAGAGTCCATTGCAAATAAACGTTTGGAATGGAAAACCCCTCTTGCGGCTCTGATCGGATTTGGGGTTGGGATTGCCCTTCATCCTGGTCCTGTCATGTACCTGTACAGCATGTATCTAGTCCTTCTTAAAATTCCCATCTTTGCGAATTTAGGATACATCAAAAATTTCGGCACAGAAGTGGAAGCAAACTTTTTTGGCGTGAGTGGTTCACTCATCTTTTGGTTATCAAATTTTGGTTTTCTGCTTTTGTCATTCCTGGCGGCAATCATCCTCATGATGAAAAAAAACCACGTCCCATCCACACCACACTTCTGTTTGCTCATGATCACCCTCTTTTGGTTTCTGCTGAGTATCGTTACGGCTCGAGGAATGGAATGGTTTGCTCCACTGGTCATACTATTTATTGCATTCACCGTGAAGGAAACGTGTTCAGAATGGTTTGTACGTATAACAAATAAAACAAAGACGCGTCTCTTGCTTGTAATCTTTGTTTTTTCTGCGCTTCTACAATTGCACCAGATACAATCTCCAGATGATTTTAAGTACATCCAATCTTATTTTCCTGCCGCGAAATGGCTTGAAGAAAATACGCCTCCTGAAACACTTGTCGCGAATCAATGGGATGTCTTTCCCTATCTCTTTTTTGAAAACCAATCCAACTACTACACCAACGCCTACGATCCCATTTTTCTTTATGAATACGATCCAAAATTAAGCTGGCTTTGGTTCCATCTTTGGGCAGAAGGGACTCTCTGCGAAACACGTTCCTGTGAGACAAATGATGACGAAGTGGCCACATTTGATGTAGGCGACGTTTTAGCTGATCGATTTCATCTCTCCTACATTGTTGTTCATTCACAGCGCGAATCAAAAAAATTTCTTGAATTACTCGCGGCAAGTAAGCGCCTTACCTCACGCTTTACGGATGGATCTATCATTGTCTATGGACCAAAAGAATCTCTATGATCAACAGCAAACGACCGATTGAACATCTTTTACAGACGTGGCGCTTTAAAATGGTGACACCTTATTTAACTGGCGATGTTCTGGATTTCGGCGGCAACGATGGAGAGTTGAAACAACTCGTGAAAGGAAGTTACACCTGCGTGAATTACGACCACACGCCGATGATGGGCAAAACGTTCGATACAATTGTCGCACTCGCGATCATCGAACATCTTTCCGTGGAAGATGTTCACACCGTCTTTGAACAATTTAAAAAGTCTCTCAACCCAAACGGTCACATTTTTCTCACAACTCCAACCGTCATGGCCAAACCTGTTCTCGACACACTCGCCGCTCTCAATCTCGTTGACCGTGAAAATATCGCCGAGCACAAACATTACTGGACACATCAAGATCTGATCGATCTCGCAAATAAAACGGGGTTTGTCATAAAAAAATACAATCTGCTTCAACTTGGTTTTAATCAACTCGCGCTCCTTTCACCAAAACTATGAAAGTCACGTTCCCTCCTTTGAAAAAGTCACTTTTACAAATGCTCGGACCTAGTGTGATCTTTGTTGCCCTTTCCATCAGTGGAGGCGAAATGCTTTTGTGGCCGAACCTTGCCTCAAATTATGGACTCAAAATTCTCTGGCCAATCCTGCTTATTTTGTTACTTCAATTTATCGTCAATATTGAGATTGAACGCTACACACTCGTCACAGGAAAAAGTGTGGAATCCAGTTTGGTCGGAACCGCGCGTTGGCTCTCGATTGTCTTTTCCGTCACGGTTTTAGTCTCGCTCGTCTGGCCCGCATGGATGACCACGTCCGGAAACCTCATCGCCCTGCTCGCCGGTTTTCAAGGAAACGCCATGAAAGACGCGGGGCTTGTGGGAGGAATTCTTCTGTTGCTTTCGACGGTGATTCTTTTCAGACGCAAGGAAACATATCGCGCACTGGAGACCTGCTCTAAATACAGTCTGATGCTGGTGATTGCGATTATTGCGTTCGTGCTCATTCTCAAATTTGATGGACAAAAATTCATCGAAGGCCTCAAAGGTCTGTTTGCATTTGGATATCTTCCAGAAGGCATGCCTCGCTTCGATTTTGTGGCGGCACTTGCGTACGGAGGTGTGGCGGGGATTTTGAATCTTGTGCAAAGTGAATGGATCAAAGACAAGGGGTATGGAGTGAACAGCTTAACACCAAAACAAATCGAACGAGTCGATCTCACCCAACCAGAATCACAAAAAAATTATCGACGCTGGTTTTCCATGATTCAAAAAGAACATTTTATCCTTTTTGTTTTGGCAAATATTTTTACCATCTTTGTCCTTTCGTACCTCGGAGCCATTCTCCTTCCGATCGGTTCTGCACAAGGCTTTCAGGTCTTGGTTGTCGAAATTGAAATTCTTAATCAGTATGTTCCCTTTCTTGGATCGCTCTTTGCGATTGCGGGCATCGTTGTCTTCTTCATGGCAAACGTCACGATTCTGGACGCCACAGGTCGACTCATCTTTCGCATGATCAAACCCACACATCCAAAACTCACGGCCAAAAAAATCAGCGAGATCGCCGCGTACGTCGGAGTCGCCATTCTTCTTTCTTCGATCTTCATCCCAAGTTTTAAACAACCGTTTCTTCTTCTCGTCATCTCCGCAAGTCTTTCCGCGTTCACGATGTGGCTCTATGCTCCACTGCTCCTTAAACTGAATTCAACCCTCCCCGCGATCGCACGTCCTTCCCTTTTGCGATCCATTCTCGTTCTGGTGGCAGCCGCCTTCTACGGAATCGTCACATTGTGGGCTCTGAGTGCGTACATCCCATTATGGATCGTCATCGGAATTGCCGTCCTTATAACGGGGTACCATCTATTTGTTCTGACACGACAGATCGCTCGATAAATCAGCCTTTTCCTTACAAAACCCTAGACAAAAGAGGTAAAATCGGATAGTATTCACAGGTCAAAAATCTATGAATAAAAAACTCTTTTGGAGTCTGTTCATCGTTTTACCAGTCGTGTCGGCCATGGGAATGCACTTTGTTGCGGCGCAAACGGAAGCCAAAACTTCCCCAGCCCAGAAAGAAGTTGTTGTGAAAAAAGAAGTGAAAAAAGTTGAACCGATTGTCGTGCCTGAAAAAAAGAGCGAGGTGAAAGCAGAAGTAAAA
>JBBTSF010000082.1:6645-9476 GCA_038064815.1 Patescibacteria group bacterium | reverse complement strand
AAAAGAACCTGCAAAGGCGGTGGCGAAAAAAACAGAAACAAAGCCAGCCGCAAAAAAGGTTGAAGTTCCTGCAGAAGCCACCTGGGACAAGTCTGGATTGAAAGCCCTCGGAAGCCTTGCTTCATTTGACTACCAGACATCCATTCGTAACGCCTACATGAAAAAAGTAGAAAACTACGCCCGCCGAAACGGAATCAAAACGATTACCGGGGCGGTCGTGAAAGGAATGCGAGAATAAAAAAAGACGATCCAATGACGGATCGTCTTTTTGTTTACTGACAGACGGCGCACTCTTCGGTAGAAAAGTTGCGAGCGGTGGCCGGGGCGGAAACAAGCTCTGCGTCGGATGAATCGATTCTTGTCGCTTCGATCGGCGCGCTTGAGCGAAGGTAGTAGAGAGATTTCATTCCGCGCTTCCAGGCGAGGAAGTGCACATCGTGCATGTACTTACCGCTGATAGGCGTTGAAAAGAAAAGGTTCACAGACTGTGCTTGATCAATGAACTGCTGACGATCTGCGGCCTGTTCCACAATCTCGCGCATGTTCATTTCGTAACCCGTACGAAACACGGCCTTCTCTGCTTCGGTCAAACAATTCAGATGCTGCACACTTCCTTTTGCCGCGATAATTTCTTTCCAGACTTCGGGCGAATTCATTCCTTTTGTTTCTAGCAGTTGTTCAAGAAATCGGTTCTTCACAAGGAAGCTGCCGGAAAGAGTCTTTTGCAAAAAGGCATTTCCAGAAATTGGCTCAACGCACGGTGTGGCTTCTCCGCAAATAAAACTGGTACTCGCGGTTGGTTGAATGGATGTCACATAACTGTTGCGCTGAGTTCCTCCATCCAGTGGTAAACCACGTTCTTCTCCAAGACGCTTGGACGCTTTATGTGCGAGTTCTCCAAACAAAGAAAAGATCTTTTTGTTTGCTGCGCGCGCTGCGACACTTTCAAATGGAAAATTCTTCGACATGAGATATCCGTGATATCCCATCACTCCCAGTCCAATCGAACGTTCATGCTTCACGGAGTTGATCGCTTTTTTGTATTCGGTTGGACTGGCCATCTCACAAAACGTGTCGAGATTGTTGTCGAGTGCTTTCACGCAGGCGTAAATAATTTTTTCTGCGTGTGGCTCCCACTCTTCAAACAATTCCAAATTCAAATTTCCAAGACAGCAAACCGCAGTTCGTTCATTGTCCGTTGGCAAAACAATTTCGGTACACAAATTACTCTGACGTACGAACAATCCTTTTTCTTTGTGATGTGGAGGGACGGCTCGGTTGACGGTGTCGATGTAGAGAAAATATGGTTCGCCTGTTTCTGCACGCATGGTGAGAAGTTTGCGCCAAATATCCACGGCACTGAGCTCTTTGGCCACACTTTGATCGTGCGGATCGATGAGTTTGTAGGTGCGATTTTCTTCAACCGCCTTCATAAACTCATCTGTGATCACAACGCCATGGTTGATGTTGAGACACTTGCGATCCATGTCGCCTCCGGTGGCTTTGCGGATTTCCAAAAAGTCCTCGATGTCTGGATGGTCGATGCGAAGATAGGCCGCAGCCGCTCCACGTCGATGGCTGTTGCGAGAAATCGCGAGTGTTTCGGAATCCATGATCTTCAAAAACGGAATCACGCCAGACGAACGAAGTCCGCTCGATTTGAGTGGAGCGTTTTGTCCACGCAACTGCGACCAGTCGGTTCCGATTCCTCCCCCGTACTTCGCGAGAAATGCGTTCTCACGATAAATATCAAAAATACCTTCGAGTGTATCTGGAACGGTGTTGAGAAAACAGGAAATACAAAGCCCTTTGCTTGTGCCAATGTTCATGAGGACAGGCGTGGCGGGAATAAACCATCCACGACTCATGTAGTCATAAAGTTCTTGTGCGAACGCCGCGTCGCCACGCGACATTCCTGTGGCTACGCGAGCGAAAAACGTTTGAGGATTCTCACAAATCTCTCCAGCTGCATCACGCAAAAAGTAACGATCACGTAAGTTCTCCAGTCCAAAGTACGTCATCCGATCGTTACCTTTTTGATCCAAAACAATAGATTCCTGAATGGCGCGATCGGTTGTGTAGTGAGGACAGTCCCAACTATTTTTTCCTTTTGTGGTTTCAAGAAGACTTTCAAGAAGAATGCTGCGAGCGAGTTGAAGATCGTTACGAGAAAGGGCGTCGACAAGCGTGGTGGAGGACATAAGCGATTATGTAATTGAAGAGGTAATGACTTCCCAATCGATGACGACAGCGCCTTTGGCGTACTCCGTCGCACGGTTTTCAAAAAAGTTGGTGTGTTCTTTTGCGTTGATCATGACGTCCAGCCACGGCAGAGAATTGCCGACGTGATACATCTTATCAAGTCGTAATTCGATCAATTTTTTGTCTGCCGTGTAACGAATGTATTGTTTGATTTCCTCTGGGGTCAGGCCCGGAACAGGTCCAGCGGCAAAACAGGAATCGACAAACGCATCCTCAAGCGCAACCATTTCTTGGCAGGCATCTGTGATGCGTGCGCGTAATTGTGGCGTCCAGAGAATTTGATTTTCTTTCATCAAATCTCGAAACAAACGACACACTCCGTTTGAATGCAGCGATTCATCACGCACAGACCAGGTGACAATCTGCCCCACCCCTTTGAGTTTCCCCAAGCGTGGAAAGTTCATCAAGATCGCAAACGAGGAGAATAAACTCACCCCCTCAATAAAGGCGCCAAAGACGGCGAGATTCAAGAGGAGATCTTCAACGGTGCTGATATCAAACTGATGAAAATAGTCATACTTGCGTCGCATGGCTTCGTATCCAAGAAACGCGGAGTATTCGTGCTCTGG
>JBBTSF010000082.1:0-6545 GCA_038064815.1 Patescibacteria group bacterium | reverse complement strand
TGGTTTTGTTTTTGGAAAAAGTCGAAAAAGTGAGGATATTCAAACGGACGATAAACGTTTCGAGGAGTAAGGAGCGGGCAAGATCCAAAGAATGTAGGTGCCATACGAAGAAAAGTAAATTGAGCAAACAAAAAACTGTTTTTGGCCAAACAGTCCTGTGGGATTGTGTGGCTTAACGCGAGCCTTGGAGAGGTTTTTAACGCCTCGAAAGACATGGGATCGGACTATACCGTTGCGCGACAGTGCCGGACTTCCACCGGCTTCACCATGTCACTTTCATGAGATTGCATTATATCGCGATGCGCAAAACTCGCAATGTGGATAACACAAGATATTGTGGATGGAATATTGTTTCACCACTAGATAGCGGGAATATGGATCGAAAAAATATGAAATGCTATACTGTTGATATGAGAATTCATTTATTTTAATCCTATGGCCAAAGGAAATAACGCTCAGCAAAAAAAGGTGAAGAAGCCGAAGAAAGATAAGAAGAAAAAGTAACAAAAATCCGCCCCGTTGAGGGGCGGATTTTTCATTGACTGCTTATTCCACAAACGGCCCGACAAACTCAATCTTTCCATCCGGATGGATGCGCGTTTTAGCGCCGATTGGAATGAAGATGTTTTTGGTTTTTGCTTGGGAACCGAAGTGGCCGAAGTCGTTGATTTTTAAAATATAGAGTGGATCGTGTTCTTCGATACGATCGCTGATCACGTCGTCGATGAGATACTCAAAAACGTTCTTAATGCCCAAAACTTCTGCGCCTGGTT
The DNA here is from genome assembly GCA_038064815.1 of Patescibacteria group bacterium. GTDB lineage: Bacteria > Patescibacteriota > Patescibacteriia > UBA9934 > GWF2-40-263 > JBBTSF01. Next base: position 5,772 of record JBBTSF010000082.1, on the reverse strand, counting down.
TTTTCGATTTTCCAAAAAGCAATTCTTGAATCGATTTGGTGATGCGATGATCATTGATTCGACCAACAACCAATGCGACCAAATGTTTAAAAATGCCTCGCGCATCAAGCGCAATGATGATGCGGTGAAGATCTTCGATATCAACATCCAGTTCTTCGATAAACAAAATGTATGGCTCCCAAGAACGCGGTCGGATCTCGCAGACATCGAGCAAATCTCGAAAGGTGCTGAAATTTCCGCCAATCGCGACGCCTTCGACAATCTTTGTCGGCACCGCTGAGGTGAGCCAATGTGCGGTCGAATCTGTAAACGAAACGTTTTCTTGTTTGCCTTGAAGAACCGAAAAAAAAGCTTCTGAATAGGCAGAACTGTAAAGGGCGTCCGCATTCTGTTGAACGAATGTCTGAAGACGTGTTTTGAAATACAAAAAATTGCAAAGCGCGGTAGAATCACTAAAGCCACTGATGATCGGACGGCGGCGACCGATCACTTCCAAATCTGTTTGGCTTAAATGGCGTAGAATATCGACACAGCCTGTTCCCCCAGACACCGGAAGAATCCAATCTCCATCTTTGATCGCACGGCGAAACGCACGAAGACGCTCCTGCTCTGATCCCGCAAGATACGAAAGCAAAAACCCTTCGCGTTTTGGTTCAAGAAGATTCGTTTTTGGAAACTCGCGCTGAAGCCGTTTCAGTGTACGAGAAAAATCACGAACTTCATCCGAATACAACAAAGAAGAGGTGTACACCAAATTTATGATACTCTGGTCAGTAAGTTTTTTTGGAAGAGACATATTTCCCTTATCTTCGCACAAAATTCAAAGAATGTGAATCTATGATCGAAGTCGAAAAAAAATTTATCTTGAGTCCGGAAAATGAAACGCGGCTTATCACCGGCTCTGAATTTTTAGGAGAAAGAATGCAAACCGATGTGTATTACGACACGGAAAATTTTTCTTTATCTTTGAAGGAATGGTGGCTTCGTACACGTAATGGAGCGTTTGAACTGAAAGTTCCAATCACACATAATCTAGATCGGCTCGCGGAGCAATTTGAGGAATTGGAAGAGGAAGGGCAGATTCGAAAGGTACTCAATCTCCCAGGCGAGAACCTTGCAGAAGATTTAAAAACACAGGGATACGCGCCGTTTGCGAAAATCGTAACGACCCGTAGAAAATACCGCCGCGGTCATTTCAATATCGATCTGGATCAAGTTGACTACGGAACTTCCACATACACGATCGCGGAGATCGAACGCATGGTGAGCACCGAATCTGAAATTGAGGCGGCTGTCACAGAGATCATGAGCTTCGCTAAAGAAATCGATCTGACGATTGTCCGCATTCGCGGAAAGGTCATGGAATATTTAAAAAGACATCGACCAGAGCATTATCGAGCCTTGGTAAACGCGGGGGTGATCAAAGACTTTTAATTATTTTCCGTACTTCTGCGAAAACGTATTTGCAAACAAACCGATTGAATCCAGTCGGTTTTTTGTTTCAAAAAATGCATCGATCTCTGGATAGGCTTTATGTAATTGCTCTGGCGAATAATAAAGTTGATAAGGTAAATAGAACGTTCCATCTAAATTCTCGGCGAGATCAATAAGATCCACCGTCGTCTTTTGCAAAACCTGACTCTCTTCTTCGTTCAGCTTCTGATTGAAGTACAAAACAAATGCAAACATATCTTCTTTCGCGTAAGGCAGTGCGGTCACCGTATCTTTGTGCACGATACGAATGGTCACGTTCAAAAGATTCGCCTCATTCTTCCCTACGATTGCTCGCAAACCATCGACAAATTCTTCCATGCGATCTTGCGGGATAAAATATTCTTGCAAAATGTCTGCGTCTTTCAGTTTATTTTTGAGATATCCCATCGAATCATTCATCTGCTGATTTCTGGAAACCAAACAGACTTCTTTTTGACTCATCGCTTGATTGCGAGAACAGGTTCGCAAAAGTGGAACTGCATACTTTTCCAGATTCCATCTCACCCATCGTCCAAATCCACCGGTTTTTGAAAAATTAATGACCAAACGCATCAGCCACGAATGTTCCTGCGGTTTTATCACTGGAATCGCTGCGTCGTATGTTGCTTTTGTGAACGTATGAACAGCCGTTTCTGTCAGATAGGAATTCGGTGCGACCGACAATCGTGCGAATGTAAGACCGACTTGATCGTTACTCTCGATATTCTTTTTGTAATACGCGGGAAACTCTTTGTAGCCGATGTAATCCGTTTTCCAATCATACATTTCATTCTCAACGACCTCTAAATCCGCCTCCAAAATCACCCCGAACAGTCCATACCCACCAATCACTGAAGCAAATAAGTCTGCATTTTCTGTAGGACTCGCCGTCACGATCTGACCATCACTAAGCGCGATCCGCAACGACCTCACCGTCGACGCGATTGGTCCTGGATTGTGTGCGATTCCATGTGCATTCACGCTCAACGTTCCACCGACTGTGAAAATATTGATCGATTGCATCGCTTTGACCGAAAGTCCTTCTGGATCCAAAAACTGCTGCACTTGCTGCCACGTCGCGCCCGACTGCACACGCAAAATCCTCTGCTCTTTCTCAAGATGTATCTGATTCAACCCCCGCATATCAAGCACAAGTCCATCCTTCACAAACGACTGTCCGCCCATGCTGTGGTGCACGCCCGCGCTTGTCACTTTCAGATCATGCTCACGCGCAAACGCAAGCGCTTCCACCACATCAGACTCTGAAGAAATCTTTACAACTCCGTAAACCGACGTTTGATTGAGACAACTAGCGTCGTTTATCACCCCTCCTTTTTGCATAAAAGAAAACAGCTCCTGAACCTTTTCTACAAAAAGCGTGGTCGGTTTTGTTTCATCCGTTTTTGGATACGCAAACGAACAATCTTTCGCCTGCGTAGGAGAAGAGGCGTATTCGTAAATCCTTTTTGCTCCCACAAAAACACAAAGCGCCAAAAAAGCGATCACGATCAGCCGTTTTTTTCCAAAGTTTTTGATGGAGTTCATGCTAGAATCATAACATATGCGTTTCCTTATTATCGCGGCCGTCACCGTCGTCATGGTTCTCATCATTGTCTACTATGCTTCCAAAGAATGATTGGAAGCTCGGGTTTTTTGCGCTATAATAACGACAACATCCTATGACAATACGAAAAGCAATTATCCCTGTTGCGGGCTTGGGCACACGTTTTCTTCCTGCAACCAAGGCACAGCCAAAAGAAATGCTCGCGGTCGTTGATAAACCGATTATTCAATACATCGTTGAAGAGGCGGTCGCGGCGGGGATTGAAGAAATCATCTTCGTGACGGCGATTGGAAAGCATGCCATCGAGAATCACTTCGATCGCAACTTCGAACTTGAATATCGTCTTGAACAAAAAGGGAAAAAAGAGGAGTTAAGGACATTGGCGGAAATTGGAAAGATGGCAAAATTTGCCTTTGTGCGACAAGCAAAACCCCTTGGAGATGGTCACGCGATTCTCACTGCCCTGCCCTTTGTCGATCGTCACGAACCTGTCGCAATCTTGTTTGGAGATGACATTATTGACGGAAAAGTTCCCGCCCTCAAACAACTGATCAACATCTACGAAAAATACAACGCGCCAGTGGTTGCACTCGATGAGGTTCCCAAAGAAATGGTTTCGAGCTTTGGAGTGATCGCCGGAAAAGAACTCGCGCATGGCACATGGAAAATTGATCGATTTGTCGAAAAACCAAAGCCAGAAAAAGCTCCATCAAACCTGATTGTCATTGGTCGTTACATTATTACTCCTGCCATTTTCGATCTTCTGGAGACACAAAAACCTGGAAAAGATGGTGAAATCCGGCTCGCGGGTGCATTTGAAACGTTTCTCAAAAACGATCAAGAAATGTACGGATGTAAATTTGATGGCACTTGGTACAACTGCGGAAACAAACTCGGTTTTCTCAAAGCGCAAATCGAACTTGGTCTCAAACATCCAGAAACAGGCCCTGAGCTCAAAAAATACTTGGCGAAATTATGAACTTTTTTAAAAAACCCCTCGCCCTTCTCCTGCTCGTCACCGTCTTTTTAGGCGCAGGATGCGGCGGTCCTTCCAAAGCCCAAACCGCGGCCACCAAACCGGTTTCCATAAAAATCTGGCGGACGTTTGATAGCAATGAATCCTTCGGGGAGATCATGGCAGCCTATCAAGCCGTTCACCGAAACGTTTCTTTTGAATATCGACAGCTGCGCACAGAAGAATACAAAGATGAACTTCTTCATGCGTTTGCGGAAGGAAAAGGTCCGGACATTTTTTCCATTCACAACACGTGGATTGGAGAATACGAAAACTTGATCCAACCGATGCCAAAATCGGTTCAGATTGGCTATTCCGAAACACGCGGATCGATCAAAAAAGAAACCGTGTACGTTTTAAAAGAAGAGCCGACAATGTCGATGCGCACACTCAAGTCTGATTTCGTAGACGTGGTGACACATGATGTTGTGCGTTTTTACAAAGCAAATGAACTCACGGAAGCGAAAGAATCCATTTTCGCCCTTCCCCTTTCCGTTGATACGCTCGCGCTTTACTACAACAAAGATCTTCTAAACGCCGCCAACATTCCAGAGCCACCAACCACCTGGACGCAATTCCAAGAACAGGTTCCAAAACTCACACGGATTGGGCAAAAAGATAACGTGATTCAGTCTGGGGCTGCGATCGGGACAAGCAAGAACGTAGAACGCGCCTCGGATATTTTGAACCTGCTCATGCTTCAAAATGGAGTGAAGCTCGCAAATGATAACGGGATCTCCACGTTCACTTCAAAAGAAAGTGGAGGGGACTTAGCAGAAGATGCCGTTCGTTTCTACACGGATTTTGCAAACCCACTTAAGCAGGTTTATACCTGGAATGGGCAAGAACCAAACTCCTTTGAAGCATTTGCGAATGGGAAAACGGCCTTTTTCTTTGGCTACTCCTATCACGCCCCACTGTTGAAAGCGCGCTCACCAAAACTGAACTGGGCAATCACACCAATGCCACAAATTGAAGGAGGAAAAACCGTAAACTATGCAAACTACTGGGTAGAGACGGTCGCAAAATCCTCAGACGTTTCTGATTGGGCCTGGGACTTTATTCAGTTCGCCACAAGCAAAGATCGCGTGACGTCTTATCTCAAAAAAGCTCAAAAGCCACCGGCACGCCGTGCACTCATCAACGATCAGCTTGAAGACGAAACGCTTTCTACATTCGCTTCCCAGACACTCACCGCTCAAAGTTGGTACTTAGGAAAAAACGCGCAGGTTGCAGAACAAGCGTTTCTTGATCTGATCGACCAAGCACTCAAGGGGGAAGATATTCTCGTCGGGCTTTCAAAAACGGAAGTTAAAGTAAACCAAACCCTCTAGCCTATGCGCCGCTATCTTGTTCTTTGTCTCTTTCTGTTCACTTTCGCTGTTTTGCCAACATGGACCTTCGCGTACAAAAGTAATATTTGTGCCGAAGGCAAAGCGACATGCAATGAAGAGGAAGTGGGACGTTTCATGAAAGGGATTTCAACAGATTGTGGGAATCAAGGAAACTGTAGCCTTGAAGACATCATGATTGTGATTGTCGATATTGGAGCATTTGTTTTGGGACTTGTGGGAGCACTTGTCCTGCTGATGTATGTGATCGGTGGATTTTATATCCTCGCTTCACACGGAAACACCGGACACGTCAAAAAAGGACAAGATTACATAAAGATTTCCACGATAGGACTTCTGATTGTGATGTTTGCTTATATGGGAATCAA
>JBBTSF010000081.1:0-1586 GCA_038064815.1 Patescibacteria group bacterium | reverse complement strand
CAAAAAGCAAAACTCCAGGTGGAATTCACCTCGCGACGTCTGGAAGAAATGGTTGAACTCGCTGCCACCACCTATCAGCAAGATCCAAGTGCGGTGCGACTCGCGGTGAATCAATTCAAAGTCGATGTCCAAACCATTCAAAAAGATCTCCAAGTAAAAACCGCCACCTCGACACAAACAGAACTTGCTAAACAGGTTGGCCGTAAAACACAAACCTATAAGTCTACGGTGGCAAGCTCAAGTACGAACCTTTCCGCTGAGGTGAAGAAGGAGGTGAAGGAGGTCCAAAAGATTTTGGATGAAACCAAAGCAGATGCCGTGCAAGTGATTATCACCGCGCACGAAACAACAAACGATGAAACCGTGACGGTTGAATTGAAGAATACGTTTGAAAAGGAACTTGCCGATTTGCGAGCGCAAGAGCTCACAGCCGCACAGAAGGTAAAACTGGACACCGCGACGACACTTGAGAGAGATGGATCGTATCGCCGCGCGTTCGAGGTATTGAAAGAAGTTCAACTTGAACTGAATCTAAAGACTGAAGAACAACCAAAGGAATAGAAACCTGAACCGGGTTTCTTTCCTCAACGAAAGAAGTCCGGTTCACCACTTGAGTCGGGACACGAACCTCCCATTTGCTCGAGCGGTGCTAGTCTCATCAGTTAACGCATGGCTGCAGGTCGAGGCCGCAAGGTCGCTGTGCGTCTTAAATTAAAAAGGTTCGCCCGAGACCTATTCGGGTAAAAGTTTCTCTTTATTATGACAAATTCAATTGCAAAACGAGCGTTTACCGTTGCGGTAGCCGCTGCGACCATTCTTTGGTCCATCGGATTCGCATCTCTCGTTCCTCAACAAGCATCCGCCGCTTCTTACGGCAACTTGATTAAGGGAACAACGCTTTCAACCGTCTACTACTACGGATCAGACGGTCAACGCTACTCCTTCCCAAATGAGAAAACATTTTTCTCATGGTACAACGATTTTTCTGGAGTCGTGACAATGTCCGACGCCGAACTTGCCAACATCACCCTTGCTGGCAACATCGCGTATCGCCCAGGATCCCACTGGATCAAAATCACAAGCGATAACAAGACCTATGCCGTCTCTCCAAAGGGCACAATCCACTGGATTGAGTCTGAGGCAGTCGCCAAAGGCCTCGCCGGTGACAACTGGAACCAATTCATCGATGACGTTCCAGATGTCTTCTTTGTTGATTACTCCGTCGGAGATTCCCTCACAAGCGCAACCAACGCCTACCCAGGCGCACTCGTCATGAGTGGTTCTGATACTTGGCTCTCTTGGGGTGGAAGCAAAATGAAGGTCACCGCCGCTGGAATGACAGCCAACTGGTTTAAACCAGGCTTCGTTCTCAAAGGAACAGGTGCAACCCTCTCCGGTTTGCCAGCCGGTGCTGACGTCACAGGAATGCTTGCATACCTCACTGACGCTGCACAAAAAGTCACAACCACATCTTATGAGACAGCAAAAGATGTCTCTGTAAGTTTTTCTGGATCCCCAGCCGCTTCAACATTGATTGAACGACAGGGAATTGCTGACTTGGCACACATCACCCTTACAAACAACTC
>JBBTSF010000080.1:0-7821 GCA_038064815.1 Patescibacteria group bacterium | reverse complement strand
TCTAAGTACTTCTTTGTTTGTGGACGTGCTGGGTCAAGATCTGGAGAAGTGCTGTAAACACCTTCATAAAGACCTCGGTTCTTTGAGATCGCATCTGCAGAAATCAGAGAATCATTCACAACCGTCAAAACTTTCAACCCCGCCACATTCATTTGTTTAAGAATGAGTGTGCCAGGAACAGGTCCGTTCGCGTTTACAAACACGATGTCTGCACCCGACTCCTTCATCTTCAAAAGTTGTGTGCGGAAATCTGTGTCACCGGCGTTGTAATTTTCATCAGCAACGACTTCGCCCCCAAGAGCTTTAAAGGTTTCGCTCATTGTTTTACGAAGACCTTGTGTGTAGTCGACCTGCTCGGAAAGCATGGCGAGCTTCATCTTTTTCAATTCGTTGTAGGAGTACTTTGCAAGAACTTTTCCCCCAACACCGTCAGATGGGTAGGTTCGGAACACGTAATCTCCTGCGGTTGTCAGGTCAGGACTTGATGCAGCTGCGGAGAAGAGAAGAACCTTGGCTGGTTCTGTGATGGCTGCTTCTGCGAGTGTTGCTCCGGAACAAACGGTTCCGATAATGAAGTGAACTTTGTCCACTTCCACGAGTTTTTGAGCAGCGCTTGTTCCGTCTTGAGGATTACATTTGTCATCCTCCCAAATAATTTGGAGTTGGTGTCCTTTCACTCCCCCGTTTGCATTGATTTCTTCGACAGCGAGATCCGTTGCGGTTCTCATGGTCGCAAACGCGACCTGATCCCCAGAAAGTGGAGCGGATGCACCCATGATGATTGGTCCGTCTGGAATTTGCGCAGTGATGACTTCGGGGGTATTTGTCTCATTGGCAACAGGTTGTTGCGTTGGGGTGGATGCAGGTCTCAAGAAATACACGGCGCCGATAATAATAATGACGGCAAGAACGACCCAGGCGATAACACCACTCGATTTATTTTCGGCCATATGAATGTAAACGATGAATTAATGAATAAGTTATTGTTTGATCGGCATTAGCACGTATCTGTACGCCTCTGTCTTGCCCTTAGGAGAGAGCAGACAGGGATTTGAGGCATCGATCATCTCAAAGAGCACCTGCTCGTCTGAGATCGCCTGAAGGCCATCGAGAAGATATCTGTAATTTACGCTTACCGTATTTGGCTGTCCAGATATTTCTGCTTTACATGCGCTGGTGTTTTGCCCACGCGTTGCATCCGTTGCCTGCACACGTAGCATCCCTTCTTCTGGAACAAACTGCAACATGATGTCGAAAAGTCCATTCTTTGAAAACAAACTGGCTGTTTTCACGGATTTAATGAAATCTTCTCGGTCGATGGTTGCTTGCGTTTGAAACTGTTTTGGGATGATTTGCTCGTAATCTGGATAGTTTTCATCAATCACTCGAGAGATGAGTTCAACCGGCCCGTAGGTAAAAACGACCTGGTTCTTCGAAAGTTGCATGGAAACAACGGTTGGGAGATCGACTTCGTCTTTAAAGACAGAGAGGACTCGATTTACTTCTGCTAAGGTTTTTGCAGGAACAACCACTTTTTGTTCTTGCGAGATTGGACTGACGACAGGAATAGTCTTTTCCGAGAGACGGTAAGAGTCTGTCGAAGCCATCTGAAGTCTTCCTTCTCCTTCGAATGGAAAGAACTTCATATGAACTCCTGTGAGCTCTGGTCTTGATTCGTTTGACGCGACCGAAAACAAAACCTGTGAGAGAGAACGTTTCAGTTCCTCAACAGGAATCTGATAGGTGACTTCTCCTTCCACACGAGGGACGACGGGAAACTCTGAAGAAGAAAGTCCGTTAATTTTTGTTTTGTAGTTTCCACATTCCAAACGAAGATTATCTTGATCAACTTGCAAGTGAATCGTTTCGTTTGGAAGAAGAGAAACATAATCAAAGAAAAGTTTTGATGGAATCGTGTGTTCACCTGGCTCATCAATCTTTCCTCGGACAATACAGTTCACCGCAATCTCTAAATTGGTTGCCGTGAATTTAATAGACCCTCCTTCCGCCTTCATTAAAACATTTTGAAGGATCGGAAGATTTACATTCTTTGTCATTAAATGACTTGTGATGCTGAGGCCTTGATGAAGATTTTCACGCGTGCACGACAGTTTCATAATTTTTCTAAAGAAGAGACAGTAATAACAATAGGGGGTGTGGATGGAGTGGGTAAGTCAATTTCAGTGCTAGCTTTAGAATAAATTTACGGTATGCCTTTGTGAATAACCTATCGGGTTGTGATGGGATAGAAGTGGGACAGATTTGAACACAATTTGTGTGCGTAAATTATCTGCTGCTTATACCATCACTGCACACAGACTTTTCCTGAACCTTATCCGCCACTTCTACACAGGGACAAGTTGTGGATTACACCGCGTAGAGTTTTTGCTTGATCAGTTCCAGATCGTGTTGCAGTTTTTCATCCGCTTCCAGACATCCACAAATCTTATCGTACGCATGCATCGCGGTTGTGTGGTCGCGGCCGCCAAGTTCTGTGCCGATGGAAGGATAACTCGCTTTCATTTCTTCTCGCATGAGATACATCACAATCTGTCGAGGAAACGCGAGTCTCTTTTGTCGACTCTTTCCCAGCAGATCTTCGACTTGGACATCGAAGTATCCAGCGACGGCAAGGATTAAATGTTTTGGAGTGACATTTTTGCGGCTGTTGGCTGGTTGAAAACTTGTGAGGATCGGTTTGACTGTTTCAATCGAAGGTCGAATGTTTTTGAATTGGTGGAACGCAATGATTTTGTTGAGCGCTCCTTCCAACTCTCGCACGTTTGTTTGCACGAGCGTGGCGATGTGGTGAAGAATGTCGCGTTCCATGGCGTATGCCTTCTCCCGACACTTTGTTTCAAGAATGGCCACACGTGTCTCAAAGTCTGGAGACCCAACGTCCGCAAGCATGCCAGACTCAAAGCGAGAAACAAGCCTATTTTCAAGGGCGGCAATGGCTTTTGGTGGGCGATCTGAGGAAAAGACCAATTGTTTGTTGTTTTGAAAGAGTTGGTTGTAGGTATGAAAAAACTCCTCCTGCGTTCCCTCTTTTCCGGTCATGAACTGAATATCGTCGACCAAAAGAACGTCCACGGTGCGATAGCGGTTTTTAAATTCCACCATACGACCTGTTTTCAGAGCGGTGATGAAATCGTTCGTAAAACGTTCTGATGTGACGTATAAAATGCGAGTATTTGGATTTTTTCGGATGAGTTCGTTACCAATTGCCTGCAAAAGATGTGTTTTTCCAAGTCCAACCCCACCATAAATAAAGAGTGGGTTATAAACTCCCCCAGGTTGTGCACAGACGGCTTGAGAGGCGGCGTGCGCGAGCTCATTCTGCTTGCCGACAATGAAGGTGTTGAAACAATATTTGCTGTTTAAAGAGAATTCCCCCGTGCGAATTTCTTGTGGTTCACTTTCTGCGCGAGGTTGATAGCTGTTATTGACTGCCACGGTTTCCATTTGTGGTGCAACGGCTGTCACCGCTTCAAAAAGTTGAACGGCTTGTGGTGCTTGCGGTCGCATTTCGACGCGATACGAAACTTGTTTGATGGATCCGTTGGTCAGTTCCTGCAAAGACTGCATGATTTCTTTTGAATATTTTTTTTCGAGCCACGCCATGGTGAAAAGATTCGGAACGCCAACAATGATGGCATGCTCACGCACTTCCGTAATGAATGTTTGCTTAAACCAAGTCGTAAAGTTTGCCTTGCTGAGCGCGAGTTCAAGCTCGCCCAAAACGGCTTGCCAAAGTTCATTTGTATTCATACGTAAAGGTTCCTCCTAAGCGACTTACGGCTGCTAGTTTAAACCACTTGTTCACATGTGGGCAAGTGGTTGAAAGGTGTGGGAACCACTTGATTTATTGTGGATAGAATGTTAGTATCTTTGGGAATTAAAACAGAGATTGAATATGCCAAAAAGAACACTGCAACCAAAATCACGTAAGCGATTGAAGTCTCACGGATTCCGTGCGCGTATGAAAACAAGCACGGGAAGAGCTGTGGTTCAGCGCCGACGCGCAGATGGACGCAAGCGTTTGTCGACAAGCGACAAGGAATAACATGCTGCCTTTCGTTCATCGACTTCGTCTTGAAACAGACATAAAGACGCTCTTTGCGCGCGGCAAGAGCGTTTTTGGTTTGCTTGTGGGAATGAAGATGGCGAAGAATGAAGTGGGAGTGACCCGATTCGCGGTGGTGGTCGGAACAAAAATTTCAAAACGCGCCGTTGTGCGCAACCGATTGCGCCGGCAACTTCGCGGAATCCTTCTGAAGCATCTGACAGAATTCAAACCCGGCTTCGATGTTATTTTGATGCCGAAAAAAGAAGCGATTGGAAAAACAAGTAAGGTGTTGGAACAGGATCTTCTCACCACGATTACTCGCAAAACACGTCTCTTGTGATGAACCTCTCCTCATTTCCAAGCTACGTGGCGCTTAAGACGATTCGGATTTATCAAAAAACCCTTTCGTTTGACCACGGAGTTTTTCGCTACTTATATCCAGACGGATTCTGCCGATTTCATCCGACCTGTTCGGAATATGGATATCAAGCGATAGAGAGATTTGGGCTTTTTAAAGGCGGGTGGCTGGCGACCAAACGCATTGTGAGATGTAACCCGTACGCAAACGTGGGGTTAGACCCCGTTCCACCAAAGGAAAACAAAAAATAAGCGGCTCGCCGCTTATTTTTCTATTTGAATGTGTTTGATGCGTGTTGTTGCTCCGCGAATGATCGTGAATGCGGATTTTCGGATTCCCATGTCTTCGGATAAAAGGTCGATGACGGCTTTATTCGCTTTCCCTTTTTCCGGAGCGCTGGTTACCGATACGGTCACCGTATCCTCATCAAGCCATTTTATTTCATTGTGTTTGGCGCCTGGCTTTACGTGAGCGGTAAGAATCATACAAGCCAGCTCGAATTCTCAAGAACACTTGTAATATCCGTCAGTTTTTTGTGAAGAACCCCATTGGTTGCCACAAGGTCTTCGCTCTCAAGAGACCAGTCGTTTCCAGAATAATCACTAATTTTTCCACCCGCTTCCTGCACGAGTAAAGCTCCCGCGACCGTATCCCACGGACTTTTTCCGGTGAGGATGACAGCATCGGCACGTCCGCAGGCAACTGAAGCGAGCATGATAGTTGCACAGCCGAGTCGACGAAAATAAGTTGTCTGTCTTTCGAGTGTCGAGATGATGTTTGCATGTCGGACACGATCACGTTCTTTGTACGCGCGGCCTGCAAACAACATCGCTCCACGTGGTGTGTCTTTTTGAGACACACACATCCGCTTTCCATTGAGCGTCGCTCCCTGTCCCACGACGGCGACATATAGATCATGGTGAATCGGATCATACGTGACACCAAGCTTTGTCTGTCCTTGATCGACCAAGGCGAGTGTCACAGTGAAAAGTGGGAGTCCCGCAAGAAAGTTTGATGTGCCGTCCAGTGGGTCAATCACCCAGGTCGGACCAGATTCAATATGTGCTTGAAGGGCCCCGGGGGACTCTTCACTTAAAATGGTATGCGAAGGAAACGCGGTTGAAATTTCTTTCAAAATAAATTCATGAGAAACAAGATCCGCATCTGACACAAGCGAACCATCTTCTTTCACACAACTTGTTTGTGTCGTACGAAAACGTTCGTGCAGGAGTTCCCCTGCGCTTATCGCTGTTTTGATTGCAATCTCTGTTTCTTGAGCCAGCATATTTCTTCAAATCTCTTTTCATCTAACGGTGTTTCAAGGATCAGGTCAAGGTGTTGAAGTTTTGGATGTTGGACAAACGCCGCGAACGCTTCGCGACCAAGATGTCCCTCACCCAAATGTTCGTGACGATCTTTATGCGCCCCAAGTTCCACCTTGGAATCATTCACGTGGCTTGCGATCAGTTTTTTTAACCCAATATTTTTTTCAAAACTCGCGAGGGTTTTTTGTAATCCTTCTTTTGTCCGTAGATCGTATCCGCTGGCAAATGCATGCTGCGTGTCAAAACACACCCCGATTTCTTTGCCGCGCTCTGCGCCCTCTAAAAAATTTCCCACTTCTTCAAACGTATCTCCCATCACCATCCCGGCTCCCGCAGAAATTTCAATCAGAAGCTGACAGGTTCCTTCGTATCCATCCATGATTCGATTGAGTCCTTCGATCACCATCCGCTCCCCTTCTTCTTGCCCCACATCTTTTGCCGATCCCGGATGAAACATCATCGCTTTGCATCCAAGCGCAGTTCCTCTTTCGAGTTCTTCGCGTAAAACAGCGACTGAACCGTGACGTGTGCGTGCTTCGCCGGAGGCGAGATTAATAAAATAGGGAGCGTGGATGTAGGCTGTCTTGATTTTGTTTTCTTTCATCGTCGCCGTAAAAAGAGCGGCGTCTTCTGGAGTGATGGGTTTTGGTTTTCCGCCTTGGGGAGGGCGCGAGAAAAATTGCAGTGTCTCACATTCGATAAGACCGGCATTTTTTGGGGCATTGTAAAGCCCACCTGCTGCGGAAACGTGTGCGCCGATAAGCATAGAGAAGGAAGAATAAAAGAAAAAAGATGCAGCTACTATAGCATTGCATCCCTTTTTTTCTCCAGCTTAGGATTTGATCATGACTTCCTTTAAGAGTGCGATCACTTTTCGATTTCGCAAAATTTGCTGGGCGTATTCTCGGTACTGTGGGGTATAAATTTGCTTTTTGGTTTCTGGATCCTCGTAACGTTCTGCCACCTGATCCAACTCCTCATCAATTTCTTTTTCAGTGATTTCTAATTTTTCGTTTTCGGCAATTCCATGCATGACGAGCGCAACTTTTACGCGTGTGATTGCCTGAGGGGTCATGTCGAGTTTGAGTTCAGCAAGAGTCTTTTTCAAATTTTGGACGTAGACATCAAACTCCAATCCTTGTGCTTCTACGTTGTGTTGAAGCTCTGCGATCATCTTGCGAATTTCTTCGTTGATCAGCAGATCTGGAAGTTCTTCAAACTGAGTCTGCTTCGCAACGAGCTCGAGGACCTCGCGCTCTTGGCGCATACTCTCTTCGTGATCCTTCTCATCGCGAATATTTTTTTCAATCGTCGTGCGCAAAGTTGCAATGTCTGGAACACCGAGCGATTTTGCAAACGCATCATCAATGGCTGGAGGTTCGAGACGATAAATTTCTTTCAACGCAATCTCAAACTCCGCATCATTTCCGGCAAGCATTTTTTGGACATGATCTTTTGGAAAAGAAAGCATAAATGTTTTCTCCTCCCCTTCCTTCATGCCGAGAACTTGTTCCTTCAATCCTGGAATATAGTAGTCTTCGTTCAAATAAATCGCATGATTTGGAGACTGACCGCCTTCGATTGGAACTCCGGCTTTCTTGATATTCATTGAAACAACAACCTTGTCGGTCGGAGTCACAGTTGTTCCAGATTCTCCACGCACCTCTTTTGTTTGCATGCGTTGAATATCGCGCACCGCAAGATCGATGTCCTTCTCCTCCACGGTAATCTTTTTGGCCTCCACAGAAAGTTTGCGGAAGTCAGGAAGATTTTTTGCCCGTGGCATGCGTGTCACTTCTGCAGAAAAAACAAGATCATTGTCTGGAGCAAGTTTTTCGACATCAATTTTTGGTGAACCAACGGTGTCGATGTTATGCGCGAGCACGGCTTCCACAAACGATTTCCGCACAATTGGTTCAAGCGCTTCTTCAAGAATTTTCATGGCACCAAACTGCTGCTTGATCACTTCGTAGCCAGCTTTCCCCGGTCGAAATCCAGGGATCTGCTTTTGTTTCGAAAGCCGCTCCGCCGCTTCTTGCAGATAAGGTTCAGCTTCTTCTTGTGTCATC
>JBBTSF010000079.1:0-1440 GCA_038064815.1 Patescibacteria group bacterium | reverse complement strand
TCTACAGTATATTTGGATTCTAATTTTTGACGTAACTGTATAAATATAACTAAAATAATAAACTGCAAAAATAAATATCCCCTTATTGTTTCATCGTTATGACGTCTAATAGGTAGCGAATCTAAGTCGTCCTTCATAAATCCAAACACTTGCTCTACAGATTGGCGCATATAGTAACAAGAGACTACCTCGCTTGCCTCAATATCTTTAGAGCTGGCGAGCACCATAACGCCACATTTATTGAGCTTTATTTTTGCCTTATCTAAATCTTGCTCTTCTGTTGATAGCCCAAGATACTCATTGAGATGTTCGCCTAACTCCTTACTTTTACGAAGTGGATCTAGCACGATATATGCGTACGCTTTATGCGTATACAGCTTGATCTCCACCTTCTTTACAAATAATACTCGTTTATTATATTTAACCGCGTTCTCTATCTTTTCTAAATCACCAGCTTCCTTGTTAACTAGCGCTTTGTATATTGCTCTAGAGGATGGCATTCTAGTAAGAAAATCAATTTTAGAATTATATAATTCTTCAATATTGCTTGCTGAAAAATATCCAGCATCGACTAAAGCAAAGCTATTATTTATTCCCATATTACGCAGCTCAGCAATAGTATTCTGTAGCGTTAAAATATCCGATAAATTTCCTGGCAAATAACGATAAAATAAAGGGATCTTATGCTCCTGATCAACCACGCATAAAAAACGAAACTGTTTCTCAATATGGCTATCTGAGTATCCCCATGCGTTAAACCCTGTATTAATCTGGTTTGGCAAACTTGTTGCGTCAATAATGATGCTCTTTCCAGAGCTGCCAGCAATTTTTAAATATTGCTCAAAGAACTGTCGTTGCAAATCTTCTGAACCTAAGGTCGATAAAATTCTGCTAATATTCTGCGAAGATAAATCTATATCTTTATGCAGCATCTTAACGATATTAGCTTCTAACCAAGCAGGAGCATTATACATGGCTGATTGCATGCATAATCTATAGCAAATAAGTGGAATTATTTCTTTATGTTTAGCTGTAAATAAAGAGTCGATTAGAGGGAAGATGCTGAGCTTTTTAATAAACTCATTTAATAAATATCCATCACCAAAATCTAAAATGAATCGTTCTTTACTACGTTCTTCTTTTGTAACTATATTATCATTCTCATCAACGGCACCTAAATATTTAGTTTTTCGTCTGGATTGCTTCAACTCAGGATTCCAATAAGAGCTGACCTCATATGCATATTTTTTGTTATTTACGGTTTTATAAATAGTATAACTCATATCATCCTCGTTCCTAATATTTAGGAACGAGAGTATCATGCAAAACTACTACTGTCAATAGTTGTTATATTAAAAAATATGGGTGTTTTAGCTTGTTTTTAGGGGTTTATATAGATTAATAGTCGAAACTCGTTCCTAAATTATTGGGAATATAGGA
>JBBTSF010000078.1:8883-10225 GCA_038064815.1 Patescibacteria group bacterium | reverse complement strand
GACAAAAACACCGCCATTGATCGCGGCGAATTTAGCGATGGTGGAAAAACAGGTGGTATTGTCAGATAGGCTTCGTGAGTTCGCACATTTATTCTGGCCAGGACCTCTCACCATCGTTGCGCCCATAAAAGAGGGAAGTTCGCTTTCTCCTGCTGTGGTTCGAGAAGATGGAACGGTTGCGATTCGTGTGACCTCACATCTTGTTGCGCGCACGTTGTCTGAAGAACTCAATGTTCCATTAGTTGCAACTTCTGCAAACGTGGCTGGCGAAGAAACATGCTACGACATCACGCATGTGCAAAATCAATTTCAAACCCGCCACCTTCAACCAGATTTTTATCTCGATGATGGTGTTTTAGAAAAACGACTCCCTTCAACCATTGTGGCGGAGAAAGAGGGAAAGATTGTGGTATTGAGACAAGGCGAACTTGTGATTCCAGAGTCTTATGTTGCCTAGAGCCAAAAAATCCTACGGACAAAATTTTCTTGTGGATCAAACCGTGGTCGCGAAGATTATTCAGGCGGCGGATATCAAGAAAGGGGAGATGGTCCTTGAAATTGGGCCGGGGACGGGGATTCTTACAAAGGCGTTGGTTGAATCAGGAGCGAGAGTGATTGCTATTGAAGCAGACATAGACTTGATTCCGACTTTGCAAGAACAGTTTGGCGAAACCATCACACTGATCAAGGGTGATATTTTGTCTCTTGATTTAAAGGACAATCCGTTACTCGGTAACGGATTGTCCTTTAAAATCGTTGCTAACATTCCTTATAATATTACTTCGGCTATTATTGAACGATTTTTTACCACATCCCCGCGACCATCTCGCATGGTTTTGATGGTTCAAAAAGAAGTTGCGGAGCGGATTACCGCTGTCCCGCCACAGATGAGCTTACTTTCCGTGGTCTGTCAGATCTATGCGCAATGTAAACGGGTGACTGTCGTGAAAGCGGGAGCGTTTCGCCCTATGCCAAAGGTGGACTCCGTGGTCGTGCAGTTTGATTTGTACGAATCTGGTCATTCTAGACTTGCCGGCCGGGATCCAGAACAGGTGATTGGGCTTGCAAAGCGTGGATTTGCCTCAAGACGTAAACAACTCAAGACAAATTTAGGAAAAAATATTGTTCCCATCCTTCAACAAATTGGTCTGGATGAAAAAGTGCGCGCGGAGAATCTGACAATTGAACAGTGGATGGATTTATCCCTAGGTCTTTCCTAGGGCTTTTGTTATAATAGGAGAAACTTTATGGGGACAAAGCGCGTGCCAACTCGGGAGCCTCGAGCGCTCACCACCGAGCAAAAGATTGCTTTTGCGCTTTTGATGTTTTTGGGAATCGGCGG
>JBBTSF010000078.1:0-8783 GCA_038064815.1 Patescibacteria group bacterium | reverse complement strand
TTTGATGACAAGACGGAAGTGTTTTCTGGAAATGATCCAAGTTGTCCACGAGAAAAGGTGTGTCAGGGAGGTATTTCAAACTCAGAAGATTCTGGTTCCACCACAGTCAGTCCAAACATTGTTGTTCCAGAAATGCCAGACCTCGTGCCGACTTCCACTTCTGGGCAAGTTGATCCGTCATCTATTCTTTCAACCGGAAGCTACAATTTTGAGAACCCAGACGACGTGAAGAAGTTTTATGAGCAAGCGTCACCCGCAGATATTCGAAGCGCACTTCTGAAAGCTGGGATGTCAAAAGAGCAGCTCGATAAAATCGATGACGCCGCACTCAAACAATTTTTCAGCCAGACACTTGAAAGTGCATCACAAAGCGGACAGCTCGACGCGCTGGTCAAAACAAAAACTGAGGACCCACAAAACTAGACATTTGATGTATGGAAGCTCGATTTAAAAAAGGGAAACGATGGATTGGATCAGGATTATTCATTTTGATTCTTTTTTTTACGACGAGTTCCGTTTTATTTGGACGTAGTCAGTCCGCTTCTGCTCAGGGTGCAGCCGCTGGAGCAGCTGGCGTAATGGGGGATATTATTGAAGCAGGTGCTGGAGCAGGGGTTGCAGCAGAAGGTGCTTCTGCCCTTGGAACAAAAGCACCAGACACGACCAAATCGATTGTTTCTACGGCAAAGGCTGTCGATAAAGTGACGGGCAAGTCTTTCGGGATCGCGATGTTTCAGGTCCTCATGAACGTTTCGAATTACGTCACGAGCCGTCTTGCGTATGAGGCCGCGATCATGATTGCCAATGGTGGTCCAGGTCAAGGCTCGCTTTTTTATGGGAAAACGGCAAAGGAAGGATGGGCGGATTTTGGAATGAATGTCGCAGGCGATGCGGTTGGTGAACTCAGTCAGGGATTACAGAGTAGTCTTGGGATTAAATTTGATCTGTGTCTTCCACCGAACAGTATTGGGGCTCTCAATCTCGCGCTTGGAATCACGCAAAAATATCAACCAGAAAAACCAAAGTGTGACATCATGGAAATTGGAAGAAACTGGACCGCTTTTTATAATGACACGATAAGCACACTCGTTGAACCAGAAAAAGCAAACCACGCGATCTTGGCAAAATTTGCGGAATCTTTGAAACCCGGAAGAGATGAGTTGAGTGCAGGAATTAAATTGAACAGCGCGATCGCAGATGACATTGCTCGTATCAGAAAGCTTAGTGCGGATGAAATCAATGCAGACGACATCAAGCCTGTCACAGAAAAAACAACAGGGAATATTCTCACTCCAAAAAGTGCCGTTAAACAAGACTGGCTCACGAAACTTCAGGATTACACAAACGGAAAACAAACACAGCTCAATGCAAAAGATATCTTAGCCGCAGATGCATCATGGGATCTTGGGGGACTCACCAGCAATGCAATCGGTACCTTTACCAACACACTTCTTTCTCAGCTCTTGAGTAAAATCTACACAGGTTTGTTTGCTCCTTCTGTGGACGATACAAATCCATTTAACCCAGAAGCTCTTGCGACGAACGATCTTTCCAGTGCGAAAGATCGTCTGGGAAATGTTTTTGCGGCCTCTCCATTTGTCACAACATCCTACAATGCGCTTCAGGAATTTGTGGTTTGTCCTACGGAAGGGATTTCCAATCGTGGAATCAACAATTGTGTGATGGACTCTCAGTTTTTGTCGGCCGTCTCACGAGGAAATACGGCAGAGGCGCTCACGGTTCAAGAAGCGATCGATCAAAATTTTATTGATGGAAATTTTCCACTCATCTCCTCACTCGACGTGGCTAAAAATGGCGATCCGAATTGTTATACGTACGGTTTTTGTTACTCCAACCTTGTGAAACTTCGCAAAGCGCGCGTGATTCCGATTGGATGGGAGCTTGCCGCACAAGTGGATCCTCAAGGAAAATCAAAGACACTCAACGATGTGATTGCAGGGTTTAATACCTGTAATGCGGCCGGAACGATCGATGGAACACATCCGTTCTGCCATCTTATTGATCCAAACTGGGTGCTTAAATATCCAGAAACGCAGTGTCGTGCAACGGTGAATGGGGAAATTAAATTGACTCAATTGAGCACCGGCCGCCAAAGTGTTTGTGCGGATGCGCCAAGTTGTCTTGGAGAAGATGGATCTGGGAAGTGTGTGGATGGATACGGGTACTGTGTAAAAGAGAAAAACGTTTGGCGATTCCGTGGTGACGAGTGTCCTGTGCAATATGCGGGATGTTTGACGTTTAAAAATACAACCCCAGGTTCAGGTCAGGAACAATCGTTTCTGATCAACACGGTTGACTTTAGTATTTGCGGACAGGGAAACGCTGGCTGTCAGTGGTATCGAACCAACAAACAGCTTTCAAATAACGGCACACCGAATGATTCAGCCGATGATACGTACGAATGGCTGTTGAAAGGGCAGACATACACGAATGCGGACCGAGAGAAGGATGCCAAATACCAACAAACAAACGGCACGATGAAGACGCCTGTTGTTTATGCGGGGGAAACATCGAGATATTCTTACGAGGATCGTATGTATTTGACTCGTTCGGTTAAGGTTTGTGCTGAGTCTGATGCCGGATGTTCTGAAGTGATTCCTGCAGCCAACGCCACACTCAACATGGTTCGTAATCCAAACTTTGAGCTCGATGAGGATAAAGACGGTATTCCAGATGGATGGTCGCTGACGAGTATTTTGCCAGCGGATCTCAAGCTGGAATCAGATGGAACAGCTATTCGCGGAAGTAAGTACGTGAAGGGATTAAAAGTTGCAGCAGCTGATTCAGCAAACTCAACGGTTTCTCAAATCGTTTCTGTTTTGCCAAATCAGTTCTATACACTCAGTCTTTATCACCGCGCAGAAAATGCTGCGGGAAATACTCTGAGCGCCATTACGCTTTTGGATGGGAATAATAACCCGATCGCAACAAATGCCGTGAAAGGATTTTCTTCGTCTGGCTGTGATATTAACGTGAATGGAAATGGTTTTTATACGTTCTCCGTTTTTCCAGCAAAGGCCTGGAATCGTTCTGTATGTACCTTTAACGTCCCACCAACCGCAAAACGGGCAAGGATTCAGCTTTACCAAAAAGATCTCGCGTCTTTCGACGCTGTTCAACTTGAACCAAGCGAAGTCGCGTCTGCGTTTACAGAAGGTGTCTCTACATTCCAACAAGCAAAATACGTAAAAGTTGCGCCAACCTATCTCGGATGTGATGGAACAAACGATTCCGCTGCCTGCAAGCCATTTGCACAGATGTGTACTGCCCAAGACGTCGGATGTGATTTGTATACGCCAACCAATGGCGATCCTTCCGTTCCCGCAATCACGACGGCGCTTGATTCGTGTCCGGCCGAGTGTGTGGGGTACGACACCTATAAACAAGAAAAAACAACGTACGACACAGAAAAGTTTCCTTTGGCGTTTATTGCGTCAAAGGCAAGTGTCTGTTCCAAGCAGTATGTTGGATGTGACAGCTTCACCAATCTTGGGGGAAGTGGGGCGGGTGGAGAAGAGATCGAGTATTACACCAATCTTCGTGCCTGTGTCACAAATGCGATGACAAGTACGACAGCGAACAACAATCAAAAGGCGACGTATTTTACGTGGGAAGGATCTGACAAAGCGGGTTACCAACTGCGTTCATGGACGCTTTTGAAATCAAACATTACGAGCACAACACCACTTACCTATGCGAATCCCCCAAGTGCGGGAGGACAGGTGTTTGTGGAGCAATCTGTCGGAAGCGCGCCATGTACGAACTGGAGTGTGAATACAAAAGAGACGCTTGTGTGTCAGGATGATGCCGCTGGACATCTCGATAAGATTAAAAATAATACGGGATGTGATGAGCATCAAGACATGTTGAATAGTCCAAACTGTCGCGAATTTTTTGATGCGGCTGGAAAGATTCACTATCGCGAGTTTTCCAAGACGGTCAGCGTCAATGATTCTTGTACGGTGTATCGAAAAGACGAGTCTACCCTCAATGACTGTACGGCTTCGGGTGGATTCTGGGATGGAACCGTTGGATTCTGCCGCTACTTCGGACTTGCTTCTGAGTCCGCAAGTTGTCCGGCCGCACAAAATGGATGTCGTTTGTACACGGGTGGAGCAGGGCAGAATGCGGCAACACTTTTGTCGGAAACGTTTGAGAGTGGCTCCTATGGTGGATGGCAACCTGCTGGATCTGCGACGACAAATAACGTAAAGGTGAGCAACGAATCCATCGCCACAGACGGACACTCACTTTCTGTACTCGCGTCTGCTGGTTCTGCAGGAGGATTTGCAACACTACATAAATACATCAACACAAACGGAAGTATTGCGTTTGATCCAGCCAATCCAACGACCACGTGTACAAATTTTCCAGGCAACACACTTGTGCCTGCTGGCGTGACTCCTCCAACGGGATGTCAGCTTGCTCCTGGATGCGTGGTGTATAAAGGTGAATCCAGTTGCGGAACGCTCGTGAATAAATTAGTGAAAGGAAAAACATTTACGGTTCAATTCTGGGCAAAAGGAAGCGGAAGCATTGCTGTTGCCTTTGCGCCAAAGGGCGGACAGGGAGGTCAGGGAATGGTTTACGATGTTGTGCAAGCGGCAAGTGAACCACCTGTCAACGTTCTTTATCAGGGAGTGAATTTGAAGGGAATCACTTTGACTCCAAGCTGGCAGCTTTATTCTGCCGGACCATTTGATTCAAGTAATGCATCCTTTGTTGATTTTGATAAAGAAGCCGTATTGGTCTTTGCCACGCAAGCCGGAAAAGAATTCTTTATCGACAACATCAGTTTGAAACAGGTCGAAGATAACGTGACGCGCATCAAAAATTCTTGGGTCATTCCGTCTACATGTGATGCGTCACCAAACGGTGTTTCTGCGCCACAGTATTATCTTGGATGTAAGGGTTATACAGACAAAAAAGGGGAATCGAAGAACTTCTACCAGTTCTCGAATTTGTGTTCAGAGAAGGTGGTTGGATGCACAGGCTTCTACCAAACATTCCAATCAAAATCTCCATACGAACAGGTCTTCAATGCACGTTGTGTAAATGCACCAGCCGACGATTTGGGCGCACCAGTGATCGTAACATCCAATACGCCTTGTACGGTGAATGGTCGCACCTACTGCACGATTTCAACGGGCCGTGCCTACTGCACCTTCAACGATGATGGAACGTTTGGAGAAAAACTTCCGCTTGATAAGACCACACACTTTGGTGTCGTCTACGGACCAGAAGCCGTTGTGGTTCCTGGCGATCAACCGGTTTACTTTGTCGATGATGGATCCAAAGATTGCGCGCAGTCCGCTGCGGGATGCAAAGAAGTTGGTGTTCCAAAATATTCTCAAGATTTGAAGAAGTCCGAAGGATTTGAAAGCAAATACTTCCTCAATCAACCAGATCAATACGAAAGCATTTTGTGTAGCAACGATGCCTTGTTCTGTCAGGAGTTTACTTCCACAAAAAATGGAAACTACTACTTCAAGGATCCCATGAAGAAAACGTGTGAGTATCAAGCGAGTGTGGAGATTGAAGGCGCGAAGTACTCAGGTTGGTTCCGTACAGGCACAAGTCCAATCCAGCCATGTGATTGGACGGACATGAACGGTGACAAAGTGTATTCTCCAAAAACAGACAAAGCCTATCTTGTTGCAGGAAATCAGTCCGCTTATTGGAAGAATGGAGATTTAGGCGCAGGCAAATATGATGGATGGGTCGGTATGTGTCCGCAGAGTGCAGACTTGTGCACAGAATTTATTGACATTGTCGACACCGAAGGCGGACTCAAAAAAGATGGAACGTCTTATTACTTCCTCAACAATGACAAGATTGCTCCAGAGTCTGCAAAACAATCAGACGCGTGTAACGGACAGGTTGGTCAGAAAGCGGGGTGTGCGATGTTCAACGATCGCAGTCAGTCTGATTTGAAATACAATGCGAGCGCTTCCTACACGCTTTCCGTTCATGCAAACATTTTCTTGAATAAAGATGCCGATGTCTTGGTAGATCCAGTGAATTGTTCGGCTCCTGGGGGAGGAGAATTTACGGTTGGTGGAAGCACTGTGAATCTCTGTAAAAATCGCTGTAAGTACAACACGGATGCCAATGACAGTATCCTTTCAAACCTGAGCCAGACGATCGCATCCGGTTCCTTCTATGAACGCTCCTGTTTTGTGAACGAAGATTGTCCAACGCTTCAAACAAAGAACAGTAAACAAGTAAAAGGATCTTGTGTCGCAAATGTTGCAGATACGTACACACTCAAAAATGACACGAACACAATCATCCAGGTCAACCGCGATCGCAGCTGTTCTGCTTGGCTTGCCTGTAACAGCTCTCGTGTCAGTTGGAACGAGCGCACAAATAAGTACGAGCCAATTTGTGATGCGATTAATTTGTGTGTGAAAGGTGGTTCGATTGGTCAACAGTCTGTGTGTACGCAATGGGACCCACGAGATCCAAAGATTTTGACGACCGATCAATACGCCAAGCGCGATGTAAGTTGGAATGGGTATGAGCTTTCTGGGTTTACGATTCCAAACCAATTGCCTGTTGAACGATACAATCAGTTCAATTTGAACCCAGAAAAAGTCTGTACAAAGAATTCAGACAACAGTTTGAAGATGGTAAACAACATGCCGGTTGCGTGCGATGACCAAACGAACTGTGGTAATGGATATGCCTGTAAGCAAGCCCCACAAGAATATCGTTTGGTGTACAACGCCGGCCCATGTGATTCTGTTGCCAACGGAAATGGGACGAGTTGTATGGTGGGAACCTGTAAGATGAGTGGAAACGCCTGTGGAAAAGATACAGACTGTAATCCAAATGGTTCAGAATGGTGCGTTGTCGGTTCTTGTCAGGAAAAGGCTTCTCCGGCCAAAACCTGTTCAACAAACAGTGACTGTACGGGTGGATTTAAGTGTGACCCAGATCAACGTGTCTGTGTTGATAAACTTTTGGGAGAGCAGCCATGTGGTCCGGGTGGAACGGGATGCAGCGGGGCACAAGTGTGTATTCCAAAGGCAACCGTTTCCAAAGGCGCCTGCTTTAATAACCGCTGTCTGACAGATATCGTTGACGTCGATCAAGATGGATTTGCAGACGCCGTTAAGTACGACAAATCTCAGCAACTCGCGTGCCGTGGTTATCCAGAAGTGGATTCTCCATACAGTGCACTTAAGGTTGTAGACGAATGGAAAACATACCCGGATTTCGGTACTTCTTCATTTGCGAAAAATGAGATGTCCAAGCCATACACCTACATCACGGGTTATCAGGATGCGAAAGTTTGTGCGCCTGGAACCAACGGAGATATTTCTAACTGCGATTGTAGTTACGACAAGTTGGAATATGGATCTGGAATTGTGAACCGCTTTGAACCTGTCGGTGGAATTGTTGCACAGACCACCCCAGACGGCTTCTGCACAGATGGACCGTTTGATGGAAAGGTTTGTAGCTCGAATGCAGAATGTTCAGATGCAACAAAGACTCCTCCAGAAATCGGAACCTGTTCCAAACTCAGCAAACGCAACACACTTCTTGGTTGGCAAGGATATTGTATTGAACGAGATTCCTCGATTGCGCTGTATGGAAATTCCAAGAAGGGAAATACAGATGCGGGGGATCAAGCGTGTTTGACTTGGTTGCCGGTTGATCAACTCAGCGGAGCAACGGATCTTTACGGAAAGTATGTGAGTGCAGGGTATGTGCCACAGGAAACGGTATTCTGCGCAGAGACGGGGTTGGCTTATGATATTGGGACGGGAGGAATTGAGTGTGCAGAAGTAGAGGCGGGTCAATGTCAGGTTGGAGTGGATCACGAGGATGGACATATCGAATGGGCTGATTTTACAGACGATGATCCCGATGAAGATGTGCATTGTCCTGTAGGGACATTTGCGATTATGGCGGGATGTGGGGTAGCGGCGCCAAACGATGCCTGTTTTGCTACCATTGATGAGTGGCCCTATTTCTGTGTTCCAAAGTATTCCTATCACACAAAAGATGCTGATGCGGGCAAACCTTGCTTGCCACCAACTCAAGGGATTGAAGGAAGTGCAAAGGCAAATACAACCGACAATGCGAGTGATGTCGATATTTATCTACTCCATAATGTCTCGGGCGACGATTGGTCCGGTGTTCGAAAGGGTCCAGAGAGCTATGACGACTGTCAGTTAAATGGATTGTTTGCTGACGACTCAGTCTTTCAGACCAACTTTATTTCGAATGGTTTGA
This sequence comes from Patescibacteria group bacterium, assembly GCA_038064815.1. Taxonomy (GTDB): domain Bacteria; phylum Patescibacteriota; class Patescibacteriia; order UBA9934; family GWF2-40-263; genus JBBTSF01. Next base: position 518 of record JBBTSF010000078.1, on the reverse strand, counting down.
TTAGTTCTCGTGTTTCGACAAAGCCATATCTCGCCTGTAAATCCACAGTCCAAGTCGCCAAAAAGGTTGTCATTGGAATGTCCAACGCCGCGTGGACGGATCGTATTTGGAAGGATCGTAATCCGGGGTATGTGGTGCAGAGTACTCCGCCGGTGACTCCGGATCCGTTTGGATACATCTTCGCATCCCTTCCACAGTTCTTTGGCCAGGCGATGAGTTTGTCAGATCGATTGAATAAAGACACGTACAAAGATCCATACCCACATCGATTTGTGATGTGTGGACAAGGTGGTAATCAAACCCTTCCAGCCGCCGACAATAGTTGTCCTGCAGGTGTACCACCATCGGTTACGAATACAGAAGCGCGTCCTTATCACGAGGTCACGACAACGCCACAGACGTCTACGCAGACCGATCAAGCCGTGCTGCGATTACGTCAGTTGTTTGCAAAGTCGTTTGATCTGTTCAACTTCACCAACAACGGCGTTTATCCAAACTCGTTTGCGAATGTGGACTTT
>JBBTSF010000077.1:0-4128 GCA_038064815.1 Patescibacteria group bacterium | reverse complement strand
AAACTGTTTCAATCGCACAGGATGATGATCAAACGGTTTCCTTTACCCTCGAGAAGGCGCAGGCATCTTTCTTACAAAACCTTACCGTCGGAATTCTTCCCGCGAACGTCTGGTCTGAAATTTTGCCACAAAACGCGGCGCTCACCGCACTCAATCTTCAACCGATTGGAAGTGGACCGTACCAATTTGAGGAATTCGCAAAAGACAAAAAAGGGTCTGTGCGTTCTTATACGCTCAAACCGTTTGAAAAATATTACGCGGAAACGGGAAAAATCGATCGTTTGAATTTTAAATTCTATTCGGACACCGCTTCTGCCCTCGAAGCGCTCACGAATAAATTTGTGGAAGGGGTCAACATGGTTCCCTTTGAACACCGCGCGGAAACTGGACAAAATCGATCGGTGATGCTAGAGTCTCCTTTCCTTTCTCGTGAATCTGTTTTGTTCTTCAACCAAAAAACCAACGTCTGGCTTCAGAAAAAACCTGTTCGCGAAGCCATCGCCCTTGCGATCGACAAAACATTCTTGACCCATACCGTCCTTGAGGATCAAGCGCGACCAATCACCGGACCACTGTTGCCTGGCATGAGTGGATATAGTGCTGAGCCGGGTGTTACCCCCACTGATCTTGAAAAATCAAAAACCATCCTGACCGAAAGTGGTATATTCAAAGAAGAAACAACACCTGCTTCCACAACCAAAAAAGAAGAAACGGACACAGCAACGGAAGCGACAGAAGAAACGATTGTTCGAAAACCAAACCAATTTACGCTGACCACCGTCAACAACGAAGAATCACTCCGGGTGGCAGATGCGGTGAAAAAACAACTAGAATCGGTCGGTCTCCAAATCGACATTGTCTCACTGCCTGCAAGCACGCTTTACGACAAGGTGATTGCCCCACGCGATTTTGAACTCCTGCTGACAACAGTCATGTACGACGCAGATTTGGATCCCTCCATTTTCTGGCATTCGTCGACAAACACGGCCACAAGTCTGAATATTGTTGATTACAAAAACACCGAGGTCGATAAGCTCCTTGAAAGCGCGCAAGTCGCGATCAGTGATGCCGACCGAGAAACGGCATACAAAACGTTTCAAGAAAAATTGCTGGCAGATATTCCTGCCGTGTTCTTGTATCAATCAACCTACGTGTACGCCGTGGCGAAAAAAATCCAAAATGTTGCAATCGAATCCATTCGGATTCCTTCTGATCGATTTGCCAACATCAATGAGTGGTATATAAAAACAAAGAAAACATTCCGATAATATCCGCGGGCGAGTGGCGGAACTGGTATACGCGTACGTCTCAGAAGCGTATGGAGTAATCCTTGAGGGTTCGAGTCCCTCCTCGCCCACCACGTGATCTTTTCCGGTGACATCTGCACGCTGTCCCTCAAAAAGATCACGTCTCTCCTTACCCTGTCCGTTCTTTCACAACTGAATACACCTCCCCTGCCTACTCGACTCCTTACTACTATCTACTATTTTTATATTTATGATCCCTAAAAAACCCATGACCGCTCGCAACTCCTCCTCGCGCAATTCGCGTGGACCGAGTCGCTTCAAAGGCCGCGTCTTTCGCGCCGCCCCCGTTTCACAAACAGACCAAGCAGCTAAACCAATTCACAATACCGGAGATAAACTTCGTGTCATCGTGCTTGGTGGTTGCGAAGAAGTTGGACGCAACTGCACCCTTCTTGAATACAAAGACGACATCATCATGATCGACATGGGACTCCAGTTCCCTGAAGAAGACATGCCGGGAGTTGATTACATCATCCCGAACATGAGCTATCTCAAAGGAAAGGAAAAAAATGTGCGTGGCGTGATTATTACGCATGGCCACTACGATCACATCGGTGCGATTCCTCACACCATTCCAAACATTGGAAACCCACCGATCTATGCCCTTCCGATGTCGGCCGCCATTATTAAACGTCGTCAGGAAGATTTTCACACGCCTAAGTTGGATGTCAAAGTCACAAAATCAACAGACACATTGAAGCTCGGTGCGTTTACCGTTTCCTTCTTTCACATCAATCACAACATTCCAGACTCTGTCGGAATCGTTGTGGAAAGTCCTGCCGGAGTCGTCTGTCACACCGGCGACTGGAAATTTGATTTCCATCCTGCTGGCGCTGAACATGCCGACTTCCAAACGATTGCCGCCATCGGCAAAAAAGGCGTGTTGTGTTTGATGGGCGACTCCACAAACGCAAACGTTGAAGGACATCAGGTCTCGGAAAAAGTGATTGGTGACGAACTTGAATACGTTCTGGAAAAAGCTCCAGGTCGTGTGATTGTCGGAACCTTCGCTTCCCTGCTCTCTCGCGTGAAACAAATTATTGAATCCGCAGAAAAACTCGGGAAGAAAGTGGCGATAGATGGATACTCCATGAAAACAAACGTGGAGATTGCCAAAGAACTCGGCTTCATCAAATGTTCGCAGTCCACGCTGATCAAACCAGAACAGATGGACAGCTATCCAGACAACAAGCTCGTTCTTATTTGTACGGGTGCCCAAGGCGAAAAGAACGCCGCACTCAACCGTATCGCCAACAACGAACACCGCAGTGTACGCGTTCGTGAAACGGACACGATTATCTTCTCAAGCTCCGTGATTCCCGGAAACGAATCGTCTGTGCAACGTTTGATGGATACGCTCTATCGTAAAGGCTGCAAGGTGATCAACTACAAGATGATGGATGTCCACGCGGGAGGTCACGCCAAAAAAGAAGACATCAAACTCATGCTTGCGCTCTTCAAACCAAAATACTACGTCCCAATCGAAGGCAACCACTTCTTGCTTCGCGAGAATGCGAGTGTCGCCTACTCAATGGGATGGAAACCAGAAAACGTCTTCGTCGTCGACAATGGACAGGTGATGGAATTTTCCAAAGACCGTGGTGTCCTGACCAAAGAAAAAGTCATGACAGACTACGTCTTCGTTGACGGACTCGGTGTGGGAGATGTCTCCCAAGTCGTTCTGCGCGATCGTCAAATGCTCGCCGAAGATGGAATGGTGGTCGTCATTGTGCAGGTCGAAAAGAAAACAGGAAACCTTGTTGGCACCCCAGATATCATCAGCCGTGGATTTATCTTCATGAAAGAACATCGTGAACTGATTGAAGAAACACGCGCAGAAATCCGAAAAGTCCTGGCAACAAAAGATCCGAAATCTGAACCAGATCCAAAATATCTCCGCGAACAAATTCGCGACAAAATCGGCGCGTTTCTCTTCAAAAAGATTGAACGTCGTCCAATGATTCTTCCGGTGATTCTGGAAGTCTAACCACAAAACCCGCCCCGTGCGGGTTTTTGGTTTTTCTTCAGGTCTGTTACCATACCGCTCATATGGCACGAGTCCTTACCGCGTTACAACCTTCTGGAATCCTCCACATCGGAAACTATTTTGGAGCGATCGAACCGTTCGTCAATCTGCAAAACGATGGCAACGAAAACTTTTTGTTTGCCGTGGACTATCACGCAATTACGGTTCCACAAGAACCAGACAAGTTGCGAGAGAACCTTTTGTTCGCAACCGCGACCTATCTTGCTGCGGGTGTCGACCCAAACAAGACAACGCTCTTTCAACAGTCACGCGTCTCCCAACACACGGAACTTGGATGGATCTTGAACTGTCTGACCAACATGGGTGAGCTCGAACGAATGACACAGTACAAAGACAAAGTGCGCGGCAAAGGCGAATCGGTGACCGTGGGATTATTCGACTACCCTGTGCTCATGGCCGCAGATATCTTTTTGTACGACACAGAAATCGTGCCGGTTGGAGAAGATCAAAAACAACATGTGGAACTTGCGCGAGACTTAGCGGAACGATTCAACAAACGATTTGGAAAAACAGTCGTGGTTCCCAAACCTCAAATTCGCAAAGAAGGCGCGCGCATCATGGCGCTCGATAACCCAGAATCAAAAATGTCGAAGTCTGCAGAAAGTGAAAAAGGGTACATCTCTTTGATGGACGATGCAAAAACCGTTGAGAAAAAAATCAAAGGCGCCGTGACAGATTCGGAAGGAACGATTATCTATGACGAGAAACGGAAAGGTCTCGCGAACCTCATCACGCTTTATTCGCTTGTGACGCAAACCACGCGATCCGAGATTG
>JBBTSF010000076.1:0-1105 GCA_038064815.1 Patescibacteria group bacterium | reverse complement strand
TTGGCAAAATCGTCACTTCACCCATTTCCGTCGTCGCCGTCACTGAATCAACCGTATCTTCGTAGACAACGCGTTCCGGAGTCACGATTTTCAGTGAGAGGGTTTTCATACGCTATTTGTTGGCTGCGAGTACTTCATCAATACTGCCCTTCATATAAAAGGCTTGTTCTGGAACGTTGTCGTAGTCGCCATTCAAAATACCTTTGAAGCTTCGAACCGTTTCTTCGAGCTTCACGTATTTACCAGGTGAACCAGTAAATTGTTCGGCGACGAAGAATGGTTGTGAGAGAAACTTTTGAATTTTTCGGGCGCGGGCAACCGTACGTTTGTCGTCGTCAGAAAGTTCGTCCATTCCCAAAATCGCGATGATGTCTTGCAAATCTTTGTAGCGCTGCAACACCTGTTGAACACCACGAGCGACATCGTAATGGTCTTGACCGACAATGTTTGGGTCGAGAATTGTTGAGCTGGAGTCGAGTGGATCAACCGCTGGATAAATTCCAAGCTCTGCGAGTGAACGTGCCAAAACCACGGTGGAATCCAAGTGTCCGAAGGTTGTGGCTGGAGCTGGGTCGGTAAGGTCGTCGGCTGGAACGTAAACGGCTTGAATCGAAGTGATCGAACCTTTTTTGGTGGATGTAATGCGTTCCTGAAGGCCTCCCATTTCTGTGGCGAGGTTTGGTTGATATCCCACAGCTGATGGAATACGTCCAAGCAACGAAGAAACTTCGGAACCGGCTTGGGTAAAGCGGAAAATGTTGTCGATAAACAAGAGCACGTCGCGGCCTTCATCGTCGCGGAAGTATTCGGCGAGTGTGAGTCCAGAAAGTGCGACGCGAGCACGGGCTCCTGGCGGTTCGTTCATCTGTCCGAAGACGAGTGCGGTTTTATCGAGCACGCCAGACTCTTTCATTTCTTGATACAAATCATTTCCTTCACGTGTACGCTCTCCCACTCCGGCGAACACAGAGTATCCTCCATGTTCTTTTGCGATGTTGTGGATGAGTTCTTGAATGAGAACGGTCTTTCCCACTCCAGCTCCTCCAAACAATCCTGTCTTTCCCCCCTTCAAAAAGGGACAGATCAGATCGATCACTTTGATTCC
>JBBTSF010000075.1:6925-8063 GCA_038064815.1 Patescibacteria group bacterium | reverse complement strand
GACACCTCCAAAACACGGTCAGAGAACCTCAGGGCCAGGGGTATAGAATACACCCAAAAGCCCTTTTTGTCAACCTAAACCTTAAGGTATTTTCGCATCGCAAGGCTGGTTGAAAAGAGGGTTAAAATGACGAGGGCGAGGAATTGGATACCGAAAATTTGCCAGCCGTTTTGTTGAAAATACTGAACGAGTCCGATGGACTGGGAGCCAAAGTAGGGACCGATTCTTGGTTCGAGAATCGAGATGACACTAAATACAACCCCGACCGTGATTCCGATTGCCAAAAGAGACAGAAGCATCATCTCGAGCAAGAATGGCGCACGAATGAATCCGTTGGAAGCGCCGACCAGTTTCATGATCCCGATTTCTTCTCGATGGATGAAGATGCTCATGCGAACCGTGTTGAAAACAATGAGAATCGCGATCAACAGAAAGATCGCGGTGACCACCAGACCAATCGCGCGGATGTGGTCGGTTGTGTCCTTAATACGAGAAATGATTTGTTGATAGTCTGAAAAGTCTTTCTCTCTGATTTGATCACGAAATTCTGGGTTATCCAGAGACTGCAAAATAACATCGAAATCCCCGACCGTATGTGCCTTGATCACAAGGCCCGGTCCGAATGGATTGCCCCCAATCTCCTTCAGCGACTGCATAATCGTCTCATCGTTTTGATGTCGAGCCGTGAATTGATCCAACGCATCCTGCGCACTGATCGTTTGCACATCACGAACCTGTGTGAGACTTCGAAGATACGTCACCGCATTCTGAACCTTCACCTCTTTCGTTGATGATTCAAAATACACAGAAATCTCCACACGGTCCCCCACCGCTTGAATGGCGCGATCTGTGACCAGGTTGAGCACGACCAAAATGTTCACCGTGAACAAGGTCAGAACAAGCATCGTCACCGTAATCAAAGACAACCAAAAATTTCGCCAGAAATTCTGAAACGCAAAGGTGGTCGCGCGGTAAGCCGAAACAAACATAGTTATAATTTATATCTTCCTTCTTCCACATCCGAAACAATCTTGCCATTATCAAGCGTGATGACACGTCGACGAATACGATTCACAATTTCGCGATCGTGCGTGACCAACACAACAGTTGTTCCAAATTCGGCAATCTTTGAAAGAAG
>JBBTSF010000075.1:5444-6825 GCA_038064815.1 Patescibacteria group bacterium | reverse complement strand
ACAATCGAAACAAATTCGCCTGGCTTGATATGGAGGCTGATTCCTTCCACCCCAATGACGTTGGGAGGATAAATCTTTGAGACGTTTTTGAATTGAATCATGTGAGGGAAAACTATTTCACCAATGTCACACGTACATCGATGACACCTGCGCCGAGTTTGGCTAACTTTTTAAAAGCGACTTTATCGAGGTCGATGATGCGATCTGGATGCACATCGCGTTCTGGGCCGTAATCATTCACTCGCACAATCACAGACTTCTTTGGATCCGCAACAGAAGTGACAAGCAATCGGGTTCCTTTTGGATAATCTGGTGAGGCGGCGCAATCACAGTTTTTGTAACCGTACCAACTCGCAGCACCCACGCCCGGAATTTCTTCTTCGAAAATCATCAGACGTGCATATGGAAGATGAATGGAGGTCTGAACTACGTGCGTTTTTTCATTTTCCTGTGAAGGGAGCGCTTGCCAAATCTTCTTGGTGCCGTTGTAAAAAGCGATGTAACGCGCGCCGTGCATTCGTTGAGTGGCCAAATCGGCTGGAACGGCAATTTCGATTTGTACAGGCTTTTTTCTGTCGTACTCTTCCTTGTTGATCAGATCAAACTGATATATTTGACCGATCGGTGTTTCCGTTTTCGCAAATGTGTCAGACATTTGCGTCGGATCAATCGTTGTCACCTCAATCTGCGGAATCGCACGCATCGCATCAGAACGAATCTCGACACGCATGAGCGAATCCTCCGAAATTCCTTTGGCAAAAATCGTTTCTACACGGAAGCCGAACACGAAAAAGAAAAAAAGAAATGCAGCAAATATCTTTCTTGTCATAGAATTCTTCTCCATGATACCCTTCCATGCGTTGAAGAACAAGTGAATGAAGTGCGGGTGTAGTTCAGTGGTAGAATGCGAGCTTCCCAAGCTTGAGACGGGGGTCCGATTCCCCTCACCCGCTCCAAAAACAATAAACAAAAAAATCGTTCATCACTGAACGATTTTTTTGTTATGGAGCCGATGGTGGGATTTGAACCCGCGACCTCTGCTTTACGAAAGCATTGCTCTACCAGCTGAGCTACATCGGCGCGGCAGAATTTTGCCATGTTTGGATCGGTTGGTCAATTAGTTGAGAAAATAATGAATCTTTGCTTCTGCGAGATGTTCTTTTACAAAATCTTCAAGGGTCTTTTTGGGAACCGTCATCTCAAGGAGGTGGACTTTTGTTTCTAAAACATCCACGGTTTTGTCGACGACTTTCAAAATGGTGTATCCGTCCATGGACGTGAGAATCTCGGTTCGATCACCAACAGCAACTGTTTTAACGGATACCCATTCTTGTGGAAGCATGGAAAATGAAATGTAACCAAGATCCGTTCCCGTGAATGC
>JBBTSF010000075.1:0-5344 GCA_038064815.1 Patescibacteria group bacterium | reverse complement strand
TCATGAAGCGTGATCACGGACCCATCCACCGTTGCGGCAGGAAATGGAAGAATCGTGGTAACCACACGAACGAACGGATTGGAAAGCGGAGCCTGATAAACCAACAATGTGAGGAATCCTAAAACAATCACGACTGTAATTAAAAAAACGACACTTTTGGGAAAGGTCTTTGTTGTTTGTTTTTTGCTCACGGGCAGCATTTCATCCTGAACCGTCTCGGTCGGACGTCTTTTTTCAATTTTCATAACTCGCAATCGCCTTAAATGCCGACTTATTGAAAAAATAATTCCACCACTTTGTTGGATTCGCAATCAGGAGCTTGTCAGATTTCCCATCGATCACCAACCCTAAAGGATCAGAGGAAGCCGCGGCGGAGCCGGGCCCGGCTCCGCCGGGTTTGCCGTCCCCATTTTTCACCTCCGGAATAATCACCACATCTTCTCCCGGCTTTTTCATTCCCAATTTCAACCGAGCCTCTCGTTCAATGAACGATTGCGTTTGGATGGCGGTTTGCAATTGCGTCAGTGAAGCATTGCGTGTGGAAAGTGCATCTGCCTGGGCTTGGAGGGCGTGAATTTCTTTTTGAATTTCGTGAGAACGAAAAAATTCTCTTCCAAAGGAAAACCCGATTAACAGAATCAAAATAATATTCACGACGAAGAGATACTTCCATCGGATCAAACGGGAGACAAAGGATTGTCGTCCGGGAGAGTTCATAGGACGTTTTGAGGATGCCGATGTTCTGCGCGCAAATCATTAATCAAATTATGGACGCGCGCAGGACGTGGAACAAAATCAAATTGAATATCTGCGGCAGAGCCGTTGAGATCTAGGCGGATCGATCCGTAACGAAAGATCGTTGCCCAAAATCCTTTCACACGATAACTCGCTTCATCAATTTGTGTGTACGCAACCTCTGTCACAATGCGATCGAAAAATCCTCGTTGATCAATATCAATGATTCGTTTGTCTGTGAGTACTAAGACGGTTCCAGACCAACGCATAGAACGACGAAGCAACATCACTCCACCAGAAATCACCAGACCAAGAAACACAAGCACACCTCCGAGCCCTTCGCGAAAAAGGGGGAACAGAAAAAAGAACGGGATCACGAGCCACAAAACGTAGAGCGCGAATCGCGGAGTATTTGGAACCAGTGTTTGATGCACGGTTTCCAAAATTTCTTCGTGTGGTTTGAGTTCAAAGGCAGGTTTAGCCATAAGTGCGTTCACGAATCGCTCGACGGGCCGCAGAGCGATCATCCCAAATAATTTTCTTTCCGTGTGCCACAGCCATCACCGGTTCGCTTCCCTTTCCGGTCAGAAGAACCAGGTCCTCTTTGTTTGCCATCGCGATCGCCTGATTCACCGCTTCTTGTCGATCTAAAATACGGAAAAGTGTTTCACCCTCACTCTTTCCAGCAGTAATCCCTGCGTCAGCGATGTGATTGATAATCTGCATCGGATCATCATCATACGGATCTTCATTGGTCACAATCATCACATCCGCATGTGCCGCCGCCATCTTTCCCAAAACCGCACGACGACTCACATCTCTTCCTCCGCCTGTCGAGCCAAGGACATGGATCAACCGTTTGTGTGGAATGAGCGCGAGCGCTTCATAGGTTGCCGCGAGCGCAATCGGTTCTGGTGCATAATCTACAATCACCGTAAACGGTTGTCCTTCCTCAATACTCTCAAGACGACCAGGAATAAATTCGAGTGTCGTAACCGCATCGCAAATTTTCTCAAGCGAAAGTCCAAGCGCACGACAGGTGGTAATGGCGGCGAGAACGTTTTCGAAATTAAATCGGCCGATGGGTTTGAGATGAAACGGGACAGATTCGATTTCAAAGGTTGTTCCTTGTGACGTGAAAGTGACACTGTCTGCACGCACAACATGTTGCACATCACACAGCGCTTGTTTGTCTGTAAACCCCCATGTTGACTGAAACGGAAACGCGAGAAAATCTTTTGCGTGCGCATCCATTAAATTCACGATCGCGGTTCCGTGATTCTTCGCGACCTGTGCAAACAACGTTCGTTTTGCATTTTTGTAATTCTCAAATCCTCCGTGAGATTCAATGTGCTCTGGGGTCAAATTGGTAAAAACACCAAATGTGTAATCGATCCCGACATTTCGGTGTTGAACGATTCCTTGCGAAGATGTTTCTACAATCGCGTAACGACATCCCGCTTTCACCATTTCTCGCAACAGTCGCTGACTCTGAAACCGACCAAGCATCGTCATTTTTTGATCGTTCGTCCATTCACGCTCTCCAACTTTGAATCCAACCGTTGTCGTCCAACCAACCTTCTCCCCCGCATGCTCAAGAATGCGTCCGATGAATTGCGTGGTGGAAGATTTTCCATTCGTCCCAGTGACACCGATCACGGTGAGCTGTTTGGACGGTTGGCCGTAAACAACCGATGCAAGACGTGCGAGGACGTAGTGATAGGCATTCAACACCGGTTCAGGAATCCATCGGCGTATGAACGATTTAATCATACGGCCTCTTTTTCCTTTTTCAGCGCCTCGACCGCCGCATTAAACTGATCTCCGCGGTCGAATTCATTTTTGAAAATTCCGAAGCTTGATGTTCCTGGAGAAAGAAGAACGACGTCACCTAATTTCACAACTCCCTGAACGGCGTGAACCGCTTTTTGCATGGAGTCCACTCGGACCATCGGAGCACCATCCCCAATCGCTTTAGCCATATCTTCAAAGGCTGTACCTTCAAATAACACAACGGATTTACATTCTTTACGAATCACTTCCGCAAGTTCATCAAACGCCAATCCTTTGGAAGATCCGCCGGCGATAAGAACAATATTTCCGCCGTTACCGAACCGCTTCAGTGCAGCAATCACCCCTTCTGGAGAAGTCCCGGTCGTATCGTTCACATACAACACCCCTTCAATCTCGGCCACGATTTGTTGGCGACCAGGAAGACCGGCGAACGACTTAAGGCCTTGAAGAATCTGTTCATCAGAAACTCCCGCGAAGTGTGCGGCGAGTGAAGCAGCGAGTGCGTTCATGACATTATGTTCTCCGGTGATCGTGATGTCGCTCACGTTTGCAAACTCTGCGATCGCTCCCTCCAGATTCCGTTTCAAACGATCCGCTTCCAGAAAAGTTCCTGTTTTTCCTGCCACAAGTGGCTGGGCAGAAAACCAATGAATGCGTTTAGACGGAACGCGACCAGCAATCCCTTCCATCAATTCAAGATCGGCATTCAAAATCGCGATCTGATCTTCTTTTTGTTCTTGAAAAATAACTTCCTTGGCATGCAGATACGCTTCAAATGACGGATACCGATCTAAATGATCCTTGTAGGCGTTTGTGAGAATGGCGATTTGGGGACCGATCCCTAATCCTTCAATACTTTCCAAAAGCCAAGAGGAAAGTTCGAGCACGATCGGCACCGGCGTTTTTTCTTCCAGCAACCAATCCAAATCTTCGAGCGGAGAACGTGTGATGTTTCCTGCGATCACGGTTTTTGGATGGATCGTGCGCAACATTTCACCGAGCAGCGCAGTGGTTGTGGATTTTCCACGGGTTCCTGTGACGCTGTAAATCGGAAACGGACAGTAACGAAAAAAAAGCGAGATATCGCTTTCGACATGAATGCCGTGTTCTTTGGCGAGCAAGACAAACTCAGACTCACGCGGAACTCCCGGATTCTGCATCACCAAATCGACGTTTGTAAAATCATCTTCATGATGCTCTCCTAAAACAAAAATGGGCTGATAGATCTGACGATCGGGATAATTTTTTTTGTATTCGCTGTACCACTTGGTAATTTCATCAACCGATTCTTTCAGTTCCGTCTCAGACTTCAAATCCGTGATCACGATTTGAGCACCGTGACGCATAAGCCACTTGGCCGCACCCACACCACTCCCCTGTTTAAAACGCCCAAGACCCATGACTGTCACCATGGCATCCTGGAAATTTTCGATGGAAGCAAGATCTAAAGACATACGATGAGAAGCTAAAAACGATTGAAGAATCGAGCAAGTCTAATACTTAGAATCGCCTGAGCGACCTGCCAATACATGTGAATGTATTGTATCACAGCCAACCAAAAAGAGACTTTCTCGAATTTCCGTCGAATGTGCAGCCCTGGCATGGTGACGGCGCCGTACGGAAGCTTGTGTGAACGACAGTAAAAATTGAGCGAGGTTTCCACCATGAATCCATTCAAAAACTCTTCGGGAATATTTTCAAACACACGACGCTCCATCGCGCGTTCCCCGCTGATCAAAGGCAGATGATGCGAAAGCCACGTGCAAAATGCACCACGATCACGAATTCCCACATTCATCGCGCGTGATCCCGTTAGCACTGGCAGGAGAAGACGTTCAACGTGATCCGTTGTCAGTCCAATTAAATCTGCATCAAGAAAAACAAGGATGGGTTGTTGTGTATGCATGACACCGTACCGCATCGCCTGTCCTTTTCCTTGCGTTTGAGAAAATTGATACACCGTTGCTCCCGCTTCTTCCGCAAACGTTTTTGTTCGATCGGTAGAACCATCTGAAACAACAAGAACATGGTCGATAAGCGGCGACGCGACCAGTGGACGCACCACATCTGCGATCGTTTTCTCTTCGTTGAATGCCGGGATGATGGCGACCACCGAACGATTCGTCATAAAATTTTTCCGCGCGTGAGTTCGGCTCGTATCGCGCGTTCAATCGGCAACCCTTCCTTCGCAAGAACCGTTGCGCGTTCGTCTCCCAAAAAAGAAAGGTGGTGAAGGGAATCGAGCGTGCGCGCAAAATAGATCAAACAAAGTTGCGCATCTTTTTTTGCGATTTGTTGGGACACGACGTCTGGAATCGTCGGATCCACTTGGACGCCAGAGAGCTTGATCGGAATCATCTTCACACTGACATAAATACGAAAAAAATCTTCAGAGCGGATCGCCTCTTTGATATAACGTTGATGCGCGTAAGAAAAAACGCGTGCCACCCAAAGATAGACGGCCTCGTAGAGCGGATCACGCTGCACATGCGAACGCAAAAGATCATCAAGAGGTTCTTCCTTTAGAAAAGCGGGGGCCTCTTCAGATGGAAGTGACCGGCGCAAAAAATGTTCCGGTTCCATTTTCAAACTCAGCTCTGCTTCAAACTGTTCTTCTGTTTCAATTTGTTCTCGCAGAATCCGTTGTTCCATTTCCGAAACCGAATCGGTGGCCGCACGTTCGTGCTGCTGATAAATCGTCTCCATCTCCTCTTCAAGAAGATCGATTTCATCACGATGAAACATCCACGGATTTCCGGAGGGAAAGATCATAAGAAATATCCTCGAGTCGTTTCAAATTTCCTTTTGCTTGATC
>JBBTSF010000074.1:0-1040 GCA_038064815.1 Patescibacteria group bacterium | reverse complement strand
CTCGACAATGACTGCAACGGGCAGACCGATGAAGGATTCGTCCTCATCTGGTATCTCGACGCAGATCACGACCTGTTCGGACGCGTGGACATCTCGCTCAACAGCTGCACGCAGCCCAAGGACTACGTGCAGAATGCGCTGGACTGCAACGACTTCTCGCAGACGATCAATCCCAACGCCGTAGAACTCTGCGACGACGGGGTCGATCAGGACTGTAACGGTAAGACCGATGACGCTCCGACAGCCACACTCTGGTACGAGGATGCGGACGCAGACGGCGCGGGCAATGCGAAGGTATCCATCTACGGTTGCAACATGCCGACCGGACACGTCGCGAGCCACGACGATTGTGACAACGCAAACCCGTCGATCAGTCCGTATGCGCAGGAAGCGTGCATGGACAACATCGACAACAACTGCAACGGGCAGACGGACGAGAACCCCGTGGACGTCACCTGGTATCAGGACGAGGACGAGGACGGATTCGGAACGCCGCTCGTGACCCAGCTCGCCTGTGCCCCACCGGTGGGGTTCGTGGGGAATGCCACGGACTGCGATGACGGGGATGAGGAGATCCGCCCGGGTGTGGAAGAAGTGTGTAATAACGGGGTGGATGACAATTGCGACGCGTCGCTCAACCAGTGTGGATACAGCCCGGTCCTGAATCTGAATAAGGCCCAATCTGTATTTACAGGGCAAGTGGTAGACGACAACAGCGGCTCCTTCGTAAGGAACTGCGGAGATCTTAACGGAGATCAAATCGACGACTTGGTCATCGGAGCCCCCGGTGAAGACACGATGGGATCCAGAAGTGGGGCGGTATACGTCCTGTTCGGACCACTCACGGCGGGAACGTTCAGTCTCTCGGGTGCGAATGTGAAGCTCACGGGTGAGAAGGTCGGTGATGAAGTTGGGTCCAGCATGACATGTGGAGATCTCAACGGAGATCAGATGAACGACTTGGTCATCGGGGCAAAAGGAAGCGGTCCTGGCACGACCTACGTCCTGTTCGGACCACTCACGGCGGGGACGTTCAGTCT
>JBBTSF010000073.1:0-1010 GCA_038064815.1 Patescibacteria group bacterium | reverse complement strand
GATCGATGGATATGTTCAATCATTCCCTGCTCACTTCCCTGCGCCAACAATTTTTTCGAAAGATTCGCTTTGATTTCTAAACGGTTTGGATTGTTTTTTTGGATGAAGGTGTAGGCGTGATCCAAAATGGACTGTACTGAACGATAATTGTGCGTCAGGACAACCTGGGTCGCGGTTGGAAAGTCGGTTTGAAAACGCAAAATATTTTCGATAGACGCTCCGCGAAATTTATAAATGGATTGATCATCGTCACCGACCACGGTCAGGTTTTGCTTGTCACCCGCGATCAGACGCACGAGTTCGTACTGGGCGTGGTTGGTATCTTGAAACTCATCGACAAGCACAAACGGAAATTGTTTTTGCAAACGGGCAAGGACGGCTGGACGTGTCTTCAACAACTGCACGGCATACAAAATCAAATCCCCGAAGTCGAGACTATCCCGTTCGAGCAAAATTTGTTGATAGGTGTGATAAGCCCGTGCAAGTTCATCATTATGGACTTCCGAGTCCGCATCCGACGCTTTACCCTCCACACATGCAAGGTAGGCGTCTGACGTGATTGCAGCATCTTTGGCGCGGGAGAAATGTTGTAGAAGCGACTTCAAATACTTCGTTGGATTTCCAAGCGGTCGATAGTAGTCGAGATCAAACCGATCAAGCTGTTGTCGCGCCAAAAGCCACGCATCAAGCTCGGTGACAAGTTTAAAGTCTGGCGATAGACCGATATGCACTCCGTGATCACGAAGCAGACGTTCGCAAAAGGCGTGGAAGGTTGAAATTTGAAGATCGACGTAGCCGTATGGAAGCAGAAGATCAACGCGCTCTTCCATCTCACCCGCTGCTTTGTCTGTAAACGTCAGAGCTAAAATTTGTTCGGGTTTTGCCAGCTGCTGTTCGATCAGCCAAGCGATACGACGCGTAATCACCGTCGTCTTCCCTGTTCCTGCCCCAGCCACAATCATAAGCGGCCCTTCACGGTGTGTGACGGCTTTTATTTGGGCTGGATTGAG
>JBBTSF010000072.1:0-1041 GCA_038064815.1 Patescibacteria group bacterium | reverse complement strand
CGTGCACTCGAACGTCGTACAGAAGCCGGAATCAATATCCGACAAGCACTCGCTTCGATGACGATCACGCTTCCTTCCGGAGAACTCGCTGTCGATTATCAGGAAGTGATTAAAGACGAAGTGAATATTAAATCTGTCACCTTGGAAAAAGGGGATTACGCGGTCGTCTTAGATTTAACACTGACCCCCGAGCTCGTTCGTGAAGGAACTGTGCGCGAAATTATTCGTCGCGTAAACGCGTTGCGAAAAAATTCCGGACTCACGATCAACGATCGTGTTGAGTTATTTGTGTCTGGTCATGCCGAAGTTATGAAAGCGGTCGAAGAGCACAAAGAAACACTCTTGCATGGAACGCTTGCAGAGTCTCTTCGCTCAGAAGGAGAGGCACCGGCGACACAAGAATCATTCCGCGTAAACGAATTCGAGGTCACGGTCGGCTTCGTGGTAAAATAACGACACTATGCCATCTGACTTCACAAAATTTTTTACCGAGCTTGGACTTTCCGCACCGGAGACCGCAGTGTATCTCGCAAGTCTTCAACTTGGTCCAACCTCCGTTCAAGAAATCGCAAAAAAAGCGCGGCTCTCACGCACGACTGCTTATGATGCGGTTGCTTCTTTGCAAGAGCACGGACTCATGTCCACGTACGATCATGGAAAGAAAAAGTTTTTTGCTGCCGAAGATCCTGAGCGCGCCGTGGCACACTTTCGTGACGAGGTCGCAAAGATGCAAACGCAAGTTGAAGCCTTGTCGCGTGTGATTCCTGAAATGCAGATGATGGCAGGTGGAGAACGGCCGACGGTGCGATTCTTTGAGGGGAGGGAAGCGTTGCTGACGTTGTTTAGCGACTTGGCCAAAGTAAATCCAAAAAGTTTTGATGAGGTTTCTAACTACGATGACATCTACGCCTTTTTGGATGCGGAGTATGTCAAAGAGGTGCAGAAAATTTTAGACCCAACAAAAATCCACACACGCATTTTGCATCGTGGAAAATTACAGCGCCCACCTCGACCAGAAGTGGAGTACTGCGAATTGCTTCC
>JBBTSF010000071.1:0-4407 GCA_038064815.1 Patescibacteria group bacterium | reverse complement strand
AATCCCAACTCGGGACACGTTCTTACCTTGCGGGTGACCAATTCACCATCGCAGACATCAACGGCGTTTCGACATTTGCTTACGCACGATGGGCTGAATACGATTTGTCGTCATACCCAAATATCAGCGCTTGGATTGCCCGTTGCGAAGAGCGTCCAGCTTATAAAGCCGCAAAAGGAGAATAGTCTATGTCGATTGCGCTTTCCGTTTCAGGTCTTGAAAAAACCTATGCGACCGGAACCAAAGCTCTTAAAGGAGTTTCGTTTGATGTGGAGGCCGGCGAAATGTTTGCGTTGCTTGGAGCAAACGGGGCAGGGAAAACGACTCTCATCGGAATTTTGTGTGGCTTGGTGAACAAAACGGGTGGGAACGCGTACGTGTTTGGCGTGGATCTGGAAAAAGAACCGGAACGCGTGCGTAGTTTAATCGGCGTTGTTCCGCAAGAATTTAATTTTAGTATCTTTGAAAAAGTGATTGATATTGTCGTGGATGCTGGTGGATACTACGGCGTGCCACGTAAACTTGCGCTCGAACGCGCGGAGGGGATTTTGAAAGATTTGTCGTTGTGGGAGAAGCGATCCTCTGTTTCTCGTACGCTTTCGGGTGGCATGAAGCGACGGCTTCTTATTGCGCGTGCATTGATTCATCAACCAAAATTACTCCTGCTCGACGAACCATCCGCAGGAGTGGATGTCGAGTTGCGTATTGAAATGTGGAAGTTTATTCAGAAACTCAACGCACAAGGTACGACCATTATTTTGACGACGCACTATCTGGAAGAAGCGGAACGTTTGTGTAAAAACGTGGTGATTATGAAAGAAGGGGTGATTGCGCAGCAGGGCTCCATCCAAGAATTGATGAAACAAACCGGCGCGCACAGTCTGGAAGATTTTTATTTGAAAGCGACTTCACACGTATGATGACCTCTGCTTCCTGGATCGGCTATCTCACTATTTTACGCAAAGAAACAGTCCGAGTTTTTCGGATTTGGCCACAGACATTCTTGCCTTCGGTCGTGACGCAATCACTCTACTTCATTATTTTTGGTGGCCTGATCGGATCTCGTCTTGGATCGATCGGTGGGACAAGCTATATCGCGTTTCTCGTTCCAGGTCTTGTCATGATGTCGGCAATCACAAATGCGTTCACGAACACCGCGGGTTCGTTCTTCGGTGCAAAGTTTCAGCGCAACATCGAAGAACTTCTGGTGTCGCCAATGAAACCCTGGGTGATTCTTGCGGGGTATGTGAGTGGAGGAATTGTGCGTGGAGTTCTCGTGGGATGCGCTGTCTTTCTCGTCTCGGCATTCTTCACAAGCATTCAGGTGACCCATCTGTTCGTTCTTCTTTTCTTCTTGATTATTACGTGTCTCATTTTTTCACTTCTCGGATTTCTCAACGGTATGTTCGCGCGTAAGTTCGACGACGTCAGTATTGTCCCAACGTTTCTTCTAACGCCACTCACATATCTCGGCGGAGTGTTCTACAGCCTCGAATTTCTTCCACCCTTTTGGCGAACGGTTTCCTACGGAAACCCGATCGTTTACATGATCGATGGATTCCGGTTCGGATTCTCCGGATCGTTTTCCACGCCAGTATCCATGAGCGCACTCATTTTGGTTGTGGTCGCGGCGGGTCTGATTCTGTTTAGTTTACGATTGATGAAGAAGGGGGTTGGACTCAAGGTGTAAGACGTGTAAATCATCCATCGCACGAGTAAGCGCGACATAAAAAAGGTCGCGCTTTATTTTTGTAAGCTCTGGGTCGGATGATGCGGCGAAGAAGTCCTCATTGAATCCAACCAAAATCACCGTTTCAAATTCCACCCCCTGAGCCTCATGCACCGTAAGAATGTGTAGATAAGAATGATTCGCATCTAGGTTTCGAAAAGGCACTAGCCCTTCCTGCGATGGACCAATAATCCCAATCTGCGTCCCCGCCTCCGCCGCCCTAACCACCGCTCGTACATATTCAACCTGTTCATCCACCGACCCAAAAACTTTTTCACTTACCAGACTGCCTTCGCGCAGTCCTTCCGGCACCGACACTTCAAATCCCACTGACGCGATATAATTCAAAATCTCCTTCGTATTCCGATAAACTTTATCCAACACAACCTTCCGCTCCGCCGCAATCGATTCACCCGCCTGTGCCCAATCCGTCAGTGTCCCAATCAATACTTGCTGTCCAAGATCCCCCACATACAACATCGCCTTCGTGTCTGACGACATACAGGTTCGTAACACCGACAGCTGCTCAGGAAGATAATTCTGTGCCTCATCCAGCACAATCAGCGAATACGCAACCGGCACCGTTCGATTCCGACGACGAATTTCAAAATTCTTTTTCGTTTCAAAATATTCCTCTTCTTTCGTAAGCAAACCTTTACGCAACCGTGCTTCCAACAAAACCGAAAGATCAAACCGATCCAACTCTTTTCTCTTTAATTGATTTTCTAATCGCGCCGTCTCTTCAACAGACAAACACGATCGATACACTTCCCGTAAAATCTTCTTGGGGTCAGACCCCACGGATTGATCTGAAGCTGTTCGCAGACCTATGAGTTTATGCTGCTCATACGCGTCAATCGATTCATCCACCCCATTTGGCCGACGCACAGCTGTGTAGTCTGCCAGTCCCAACCGTTCAATGGCCCACACACCAAACGTGGTCACATGCACGTTGTGTATTCCAAGATCCGGCAGAAGCTTCGAGAAGTACGCACGCGTTCCTTCGTCTTGTACGAACACAATCATTTTCTCTGGAGCAAATCGTGAAGCCGTGTCTGGAGATTGAGCCAGATAGGCGATTCGATGAAACGCAAGCGTTGTTTTTCCAGAACCCGCAGGCCCAGCAATCAAAAACGATCCGTCACTTGCGGCACGAATGACATCATCTTGTGCTCGCTCCATGCGTTCCACAATTTCTGGCAAGACGAACCCCGCTTTCTTTTGTGAAAGTTTTTCTTGATAGACAAGCGTGCGCCCATAGTCCGTCGCCTCACTCGTCATGAACACAATCTTTCCATCCACGATCATGAATTGATCTTTGCGAAGAAGCGTTCCGTTCCAGTTGTGTTGATCTTGCGTTGGGTACGAAGTCTGCCCGAGATCTAAGAATCGCAGTCGTGCGGCGGGAGTTGTCCAGGAGAAGAGCGATTGTTCGTGAAACGAAAACTTTGAAAAGTAGAGCGTTTTCTTTTCGCCATCTTGGGAGACAACATCGCAACGGGAAAAGTAGGGATTGGGAAAAAGATGCTCAAGTTGCTCCTGACGATCCGAAAAATGCTGCAGTAATTTCTGCCGCACAAAATCATCCGAAGCTGACCCATTTTTGCGATAGGTACTGACCGTCTTTGCAACCCTGCCCGTCTCTTCAGTGATCGCATCTTGAATCTTGCTCATGTGATCGTGAGCCTGGGATAGGGCGATTTCTTTGTCGAGCGTTTCTTTCATGAGGAAATATTGTACACTACTTCTTGCTTATTTATGACACCATTTCCAAAAAATTTTTTCTGGGGCTGCTCGACTTCGGCGCATCAGATCGAAGGTCATGTCACAAATGATTGGTCACAATGGGAGCAATCTGAGCGGCGTGCGGAAGAATTGAAAAAGAAGGGCAAGAATCCTTCGGATTTTATTGCAGGCTCGGCTTGTGATTCTTGGGAGCATGCAGAGACAGATCTTGCGTGCTTGAATCAGCTTGGGGTTAACGCGTATCGTTTTTCGATTGAATGGTCGCGCGTCGAGCCTCGACGCGGGGAATTTAATGAAGAGGTGATTGAGCGATATCGTGCGTCGATAATGACACTTCGCCAAAATGGCATCGAACCGTTTGTGACGCTTTGGCATTTTACGGTTCCCCTTTGGGTCCGTGATCAAGGTGGTTGGGAATCCGCACAAACGATTGAGGACTTCGCTGCGTTTACAAAGCGTATCGTGGAGGCGCTTGGGGAAGATGTTCGATTTTGGATTACGGTGAATGAACCGATTGTCTACGCGGTCCAAAGTTATCTGATCGGCGTCTGGCCACCACAACAGAAATCTTTTTTTAAGACGATTCGTGTGGCACACAATCTGATGCGTGCGCACAAACGCGCTTACGAAGTTATCAAAGCACGCAACCCCGAGTTGCAGATCGGACTTTCCAATCACAGTATCCACTTCAGCGCCAAACAACCACTTCTCTTCAATCAACTCATTGCACGCGTTGGAACGTATTTCTGGAACGAATGGTTTTTAAATCGTGCACGGAATCATCAAGATTTTATCGGGATCAATTACTACTTTCACAAGTCTGTCGATTTTCAGTTTGGAAAGAAAGATCAGATCGTTTCCGATTTGAACTGGGAATTGTATCCAGAAGGATTGGGGCGTGTTCTACTGAGTCTCAAGCGTTTTCACAAACC
>JBBTSF010000070.1:0-1879 GCA_038064815.1 Patescibacteria group bacterium | reverse complement strand
CCCAAAAAATCAGATAAAACTGATTTTTTGGGACGTTGGGAATGAATTTGCCGGCGGAGGACTTCAGTATTTGGCGGAAGATGGGATTTCACCAAATGGATGAAAAGTTTTTAATTGGTTTCTGACGTCAGTCCCAGAGGTCCCAAATCCTCCCTTATCGGAGAATGATATGTTGAAGTGTCATGCTTCCTCCCACGATAGTGTTAAACTATCAGTTGGGAAACACATACCAGCAGGAGGAAGACATGACACAAAACCAGACAGGATACAGAGCCGCCGATTATGATGTTTTTGTCGGCATTGATGTGGACAAGAAAAGTTTCGCGGTTACTTTCAAGGATCATCTTGATATGAGTTACAGCAACAAGATGCCCGCTGAACCGGCACATCTCCACAATTATATAAAAAAGCATTTTGCCGGCAAGGAAGTGTTATGCGTGTATGAGGCTGGGCCGACAGGGTATCACCTCTATGATTACATGAATCAAAAAAAACAGGCATGTGTGGTTACTTCACCCATAACGATAAAAAAGGCGCCGAACGAAAAAGTAAAAACAAACCGCATTGATTCGGTTAAGCTTGCACAGGAGCTCAAAGCAGGGGCATTAAAACTTGTGAGGGTTCCTGAAGGCGCATATCGGGCGCTTAGGCAGTTGATAAAAAGTCGTGAAGACTATGCTGCGGCCAGGAAAACGGCCAAACAGCGGATAAAAGCGCTGTTGCTGTACAATCACCTTGAAGCGGACTTAAAAGATAGCGGTACCGGTTGGTCAGGCGGGTATATAGCCGGCCTGAAAACACTTGAATGCTGCCCTGGGGCAAGAATCCGGCTCGATATGCTCTTGTCGGACCTGGAACACGCGCGGCGGCAGATGCTATGGATATTGCGCAATCTCAGGTCCTTTTTTAAGGAACAACCTGAACTGGACCTTTATCGCGGGTATGCGCAAAGCATACCTGGCATAGGTTTCGTAACCGCGGCTACTATTCTTGCGCGTGTCGGAGACCCTGTAAATCTCGGCAGTCCCCGCGAGCTTGGCGGATTTTTAGGGCTGGTTCCCAAAGAAAACTCCACAGGTGATCATGTATGCAGGAGTTCTATCACGCATATGGGTAATAACATCTTGCGTTCACTTCTTGTGGAAGCCGCCTGGGTGGCTATACGGCATGACAAGGAACTGGAGCAGTTTTATCACAGAGTAAGGATAAGGCATCATCCCGGGATAGGAGCGAGAAAAGCAATAGTAGCGGTTGCACGCAAACTTACGCACCGGGTTTATTGCGTGTTAAAAGAGCAGCGGGACTACATGGTCCGCTAAAATATATTTTCGGGATTAGGAGCGATTCCTATTGAGACGACTCGACCCAAATCAGAAGCGCCGATTCGATCGGAGAAAGAGACTCAGAAGGAAATTGACGAAAAAACCATATAGTGTGTCCTCCATAGTGAGGAGCCACGGATAACAGATAGTCTCGCATCCCGGAATAAGTTTTAGTTTAGACGCGATTTCGCATGGTATAGGCTGAAACAGAGCCTTTGCCTGGATATTGCGGCCATTATCAGGAGAACTTAAATAACGAGGCTTGACACTTCACATAACAGGTGCGGACAGTGTGCGGGAAAGCCGCCTGCCGTTGCAAGACTTCCAAGCGGCTGCGTCATGGCCCGTATCTGCATCTTTCTCTTTTGCGTAAGGGCAAGACCAGGATGATCCATCTGCCCAGGCAGTGGGAAGAAGAGGTGAAGACGGGTGTAGAGGCCGCTCGGCGCTTTCGCAAAGCTCGCCAGCAATGGCGGGTGTTGCAGAAGCAGATGGAAGATTTGTGGCGGCAAGTAGAGCGAAATCGTAAGCACTTACCCTATGAGCCGAAGAAAAAA
>JBBTSF010000069.1:2894-7071 GCA_038064815.1 Patescibacteria group bacterium | reverse complement strand
CCACGCGTCCGAACAGGTCGTGATCTGCGTCGAGGTACCAGATGAGGACGAATCCTTCATCGGTCTGCCCGTTGCAGTCATTGTCGAGCCCATCGCAAGTTTCCGTCGCGCTTGGGCTCACCTTGATGTTCGCGTCGTTACAGTCGAGATTGTTCTCGACGTAGCCGGACGTCTTGCAGTCGTCGATTGCGATGTCCGGATTTCCGTACCCATCTTTGTCTTGGTCCTTGTACTGGACGACCGTCAGTCCCTCATCCGTCTGTCCACCGCAGTTGTCGTCGATACCGTTGCAGACTTCGATCGCGTTCGGGTTCACCTGCGGGTTGCTGGTGTTGCAGTCCAATCCCTTGTTCACATAGCCCGCCTTCGGGCATCCGGTGAACGAACTCGCAGAATCCCCGAACCCGTCGTTGTCCTGATCGAGATACCACAGCGAAGTGAGATCCTCGTCCGTGACGCCGTTGCAGTCGTTGTCGACCTCGTCGCAGATCTCGGTCGCACTTGGCGCAATCTTGTTGTTGCCATCGTTGCAGTCCAGGTTGTTGGCGACATACCCGGACTTCGGGCAGCCATCAAGGAAGATGTCCGGATTTCCGTACCCATCTTTGTCCTGATCCTGGTACTGAACGACCGTCAGATCCTCGTCCGTCGCCCCGTTGCAGTCATTGTCCACGCTATCGCAGACCTCGGTTGCATTCGGTGCGATTTTGTTGTTGCCATCGTTGCAGTCGAGGTTGTTGCCGACATAGCCGGCCTTCTGACATCCATCGAAGAAGAGACTTGGGCTTCCAAAGCCGTCCAGGTCTTGATCGATGTACCAGACTGCCGTGAGGTCCTCATCGGTCTGTCCGTCGCAGTTGTTGTCGAGGGTATCGCACAGCTCCTCTGTGTCTGGATGAACCTTGGAATTCGTGTCCAAGCAGTCGAAACTGCTCGCGACATATCCCGGTTGGGGGCAGCCCCCAACAGACACGTCCGGATTCCCGTACGCATCCTTATCCTGGTCTTGATACCAGATCCCCGTCAGCCCTTCGTCGATCTGCTTGTTGCAATCGTTGTCGACACCGTCGCAGATTTCGATGGCCGTAGGGTTCACCTTCGGCTGTGCGTCATCGCAGTCCAGGTTGTTGGCGACGTACCCGCTCTTCGGGCAATCGTCGACGAATACGTCCGGGTCGCCGAATCCATCCTCATCTGCGTCGAGATATTGACGCTTGATGAGATCTTCGTCGGTCGCCCCGTTGCAGTCGTTGTCGACGTGATCGCAAGTTTCCGTGACGCTCGGATGCGTCTTCGGATTCGTGTCATCGCAGTCGAGCGCGTTTTCCGAGCTCTTGCTTGGAAGCACGCAGGCGTAGATCGGGAACGATTTGTTTCCGTACCCATCCTCATCCGCATCCGTGTGGAACACGAACGTTGATGTCGGATCCAAACCCGCGTCCTTGTCATCAATCTGCTTGTTGCAATCATTGTCCGCGCCGTCGCAGATTTCGTTTGCTGCAGGATGAATGAGCTTGTTCTCGTCGTCGCAGTCACCATCTCTGTCGGCGAAGCCTTCCGTTTTGGTGCAACCCGTGACGGGCTCACCCGCGCCGACGCCGTCTCTGTCATGGTCGTGCCAGAACGAAAACGTTGTAATCGTTCCGTCGTCTGGTGCGCAGTCGAGCGCGTTGGGGATGCCGTCCTCATCGCGATCCTTGGCCTTTTCGAGATCGGCCTCGGAGATGAGTGGCGACGCCTCGCAGCCGCCCATTGCGGACAGCGTGCACACAAGCACGAGGATTCGGAACATCGTAGACATGGCAAGACTCCTACTGTTGGTTCTGACTCTATTTCTATGTGAAGGAGCGAAGGGGGGAGTTTGGGCTAAAAAGCCACTTTCGTCAACCCTCTCGCGAGCATCTTATCCCAAGCAACTTTGCTTGCAAAATGCTGACTTTTTCCATAAACTGCCTAGCAATATGGAACGAAAAGATATTCCGAAGGCCTATGAGGCAAAGGCCTACGAAGACGAGATTTACGCTGCTTGGGAAAAGAGCGGCTTTTTTAATCCGGACAATCTCACCGGCGAGCCTTACACCATCATGATGCCACCCCCAAACGTCACGGGCGTGTTGCATTTGGGGCACGCACTTGAGAATGCGCTCATGGACACAATGGCCCGTTTTCAGCGCATGCGGGGGAAGCGTGTGCTTCTTGTTCCTGGAACGGATCATGCGGCTCTTCCAACACAGGCAAAAGTGGAAAAATTGCTCATGGAAGAAGGGGTAGAAAATCCGCGACGAGAATTTGGACGAGAGAAACTCGTAGAAAAAATTCGAGCGTTCGCAGAACAATCCAAGGCGACCATTTTAAGCCAGGTGAAAAAAATGGGAACGAGTTGTGATTGGTCACGACTTGCATACACGTTTGATGAGACACGCAACAAAGCCGTGAACGAATTGTTTGCGCGTATGTACAACGATGGTCTTATTTATCGCGGCTACCGCGTCGTGAACTGGTCTGTGAAAGGACAGTCGACCTGCTCTGATGATGAAGTTGTGTATATTGAGCGCGAAGCAAAATTGTATACATTCAAATACGCAAAAGATTTTCCGATTGCGATTTCCAGTACACGTCCGGAAACCAAGTTGGGTGATTCTGCGGTGGCTGTGCATCCATCTGACGAGCGTTACCAGAAATTTATTGGTCAAACATTTGTGGTGGACGTTGGAGCTGCAAAGCCGCTTGAGATAAAAATTATCGCTGATGAAAACGTCGATCCAAGTTTTGGAACCGGCGCACTTGGTGTCACTACAGCGCACAGTCCCATCGATTTTGCGATGTACGAAAAACAAAAAGCGAAGAATGATCCGATCGGGATTATTCCTGTCATTGGCACGGATGGAAAGATGACGGCCGAAGCTGGGGGATACGCGGGGCTTTCTGTAGAAGATGCGCGCGAAAAATTTGTGGTCTGGCTCAAAGAGCAGGGTCTT
The DNA here is from genome assembly GCA_038064815.1 of Patescibacteria group bacterium. Taxonomy (GTDB): domain Bacteria; phylum Patescibacteriota; class Patescibacteriia; order UBA9934; family GWF2-40-263; genus JBBTSF01. The sequence continues at coordinate 4,093 of JBBTSF010000069.1, read as the reverse complement.
TTAGAAAAAGAAGAAGACATCGTTCAGAGTATTGGAACGTCTGACCGTTATGGAGACATCATCGAGTCGCTTCCAATGACTCAATGGTGGCTCGATATGAACAAGGTGATTCCTGGCCAAGGAAAAACACTGCGCGACTTGATGCGTGAAGCGGTGACCACAGGCTTAAACGGAGACGCAACAAAATGTGTTTCCATTGTCCCTGAACGTGAAGTAAAACTCTATCTTGATCGTGTAAATAATTTGCATGACTGGTGTTTGTCTCGCCAAATTTGGTGGGGGCATCGCATTCCGGTTTGGTATCGCGACTCTGTCGTTGCGGGCGAAGCGAAGCAATCGCAAGAAATGTACGTCGGTGCCACACCGCCTGAGGGTGACGGCTGGCAGCAGGATCCAGACACGCTCGACACCTGGTTTAGCTCCGGTTCCTGGACGTTTTCGACGCTCGGCTGGCCAGAAAAAACAAAAGATCTTGAAACATTCCATCCAACAAACTGGATTCAGATGGGCTATGAGATTCGTTATTTGTGGCTCATGCGCATGATTTTGATGAGTGCGTATGCTCTGGGGGAGATCCCATTTAAAGACGCGTACATCCACGGCATTCTTCGCGATCAGCAGGGCAAGAAGTTTTCAAAATCCTCTGGCAACGGCATCGATCCAATCGAAGTGATCGATCAGTATGGATGTGACGCGTTGCGCATCAGTTTGCTTATCGGAATTTCTCCAGGAAACGATTCCCGATACTACACCGAAAAAATTGAAAGCGGTCGCAACTTTACAAACAAGTTGTGGAACATTGCACGATTTGTCTTAACACAAACAGAAAATGTCACGCCTGGTGACGCGGCTCCCGCAACGCTTGCAGACGAATGGATTTTGAATCGTCTTGCACAGGTCACTCATCGTGTCACAGAACAACTTGAGAATTACGAATTTTCTCAAGCCGGAGAATTGCTTCGCGATTTCACCTGGTCTGATTTTGCGGACTGGTATCTTGAGATCGCGAAAGTCCAACGTGAATCCGCTCACAAAGAAAATACCGAACGCATTTTGCTGCACGTTCTTAAAACGCTTCTCAAACTTTGGCATCCATTCATGCCGTTTGTAACAGAGGTGATTTGGAAGGAGATGGGTACGGATGGAATGTTGTTGATTGAATCATGGCCCGTCGTCAGTTCAACGCGTAACGATTCTGC
>JBBTSF010000069.1:0-2794 GCA_038064815.1 Patescibacteria group bacterium | reverse complement strand
GTCGCACAAAAACTTTCAGATCAAGACTTCCTCGGCAAAGCGCCAGAGCACGTCGTCGCAACCATGAAAGAAAAACAACAAGAGGCTCAAGACCGTCAAACCGCTTTACTCTCCCAACGCAAAAGTTTGACGTAAATCGCTATGTATCCAATCCAGAAAGCAAAACAACAGGTTCTCCAAGAACTCAAAACAGCTGTCGGTGGGGGGTTTTCTCCCTCTATCGACGAATTAACCACTCCGCCAGATGCCATGATGGGGGATATTGCCTTTGCCTGTTTTGCCCTCGCGAAGAATTTGAAACGCAACCCCGCGGAACTTGCCACAGAGATTGCGGCAAAGATCGGCTCAAAGCTGTATATTCATCAGGTACGCGCACATGGGCCGTATGTGAATTTTTCTTTATCGCCACAGTTCACCACAGATGTCCTTACGGCGATTAACGAGCAAGAATCTCTCTACGGACACTCGGATGTCGGAAAAGAAAAACGCATGATGGTTGAGTTTGCGAATCTCAACACGCATAAGGATGTGCATATCGGACATCTGCGCAATTTGTTTTTGGGACAGATGTTGGTGAATGTGCTCAAAGCGAACGGGTATGAAGTCACGCCGGTTGCTTACATCAATGACTTGGGAGCCCATGTTGCGAAATCGGTTTGGGCGATTCAAAAATTTCATGAAGAGACGGAAGTTCCAAAAGAAAAGCGAATCGAATTTTTGCGTGACGTTTACATCGAAGCCACAAAAGCGATTGAAGAAAATCCTTCCTACAAAGAAGAGGTTGCAGAAGTGTTTCGACACCTGGAAGAACTGAAGGGAAAAGAAGTAAAACTCTGGAAAGAAACGTGGCAATGGTCTGTCGATTTTTTGGAACGTGTGTATGAAGAGCTTGGACTGACGATTGAGAAATGGTATTTCGAAAGTGAGTTGATTGGAAAAACAAAAAAGATCATCGATGATCTCATTAAAAAAGGAATCGTCGTACAGTCAGAAGGCGCGTGGATTGTCGATTTGTCTGAGGAAAAACTCGGAGTGAATTTATTGGTGAAGACAGACGGCACGCTTCTTTACAATGCAAAAGACTTGGCGCTGGCAATTAAAAAAGAAGAAGACTTACACCCAACAAAATCTTTTTACGTGGTGGATGCCCGTCAGTCACACGCCCTTCAACAACTGTTCGCGACACTCAAGCGGATGAAATTTCAACATGAACTGTTTCACCTCTCTTATGATTTTGTTTCTTTGTCAGATGGAGTGATGGCTTCACGAAAAGGAAACGTGATTGCGTACGAAACATTTCGCGATCAGCTGATTGCGCAAGCGCTTGAAGCAACCACACAGCGACATGCAGATTGGAGCAAGAAAAAGTTAGCACAAACCGCACGTGGGATTGCCTTTGCCGCGATGCGCTTTGGTATGCTCAAACAAGATGGAGAGAAAAAGATCGTGTTTGATTTTGATGAGGCTCTCTCGTTTGATGGATTTAGTGGACCGTATCTTCTGTATACATACGCTCGCATTCAAAGCTTGCTTGGCAAAGCAGGAAAAGCAAAACCCGTTTTTGATGCGCGCACACTGACAGATTCACGCGAACATCAACTCATGGTCATGCTCGCGAAATACCCGGAGATTTTGTTTGAGATGAGTCAGTCGTATCATCTCGCACAACTCGCGCATTACTTATTCGATTTGTGCCGCATGTTTTCTGAGTATTACAACGAGGTTCCTATTCTTAAAGCAGAAGAAGCGACACGAAAAGCACGGCTCGGACTCATCTGCGCCATCGCGCAAATATTGGAAAACGGAGCGGATATCATGGGGATGAGTTTAATTGACGAGATGTAACCCCACCTTTAAGATCGATGCACAAATATGTTCGCTAAAAAAGACCAACAAACACCTATGGCACACGGGGCAAACAACGAGACGATCATTGCACAAGGCGTAAAAGTTGAGGGGGATTTTCATTCACAGGGCGACGTTGTGATCGATGGAGAAGTGATGGGATCGATCGAGACAGCTCAAGCACTTACCATCGGCGCAACGGCTCGTATCCACGCAAACGTTTCTGCGAAAAGTGCGGTTATTGCCGGAGAGGTAAAAGGAAATATTATTGCCACAGACAATCTTGAACTTCTCGCTACATCGATTATTCAAGGTGATGTCGAAACCGCAAATCTTTCCATTGCGTCTGGCGCGAAAGTAAACGGGAAAATTAATATGGGGGAGCCTGCACGCAGCGGCAAGGGACATGCGAAGGATGAAGAATAATCATTTTCATGTATTGCTATCTTTACGATGAATTCATTCAAGAGAATAAACGATTCGAGCGCGAATTGTTGCTCATTGAAAATCGTTTAACCGACCTTGGCATCGCCGGGAAGATTTCGCGTTTGGCGCTTTTTCGCAACGCAGAAGAAATGATTCGTGACGAAATTGATCGTGGAGTCCAAACGGTGGTGGTTTTAGGAAATGACGACACGGTTCGCAAAGTACTCGATGTGATTTCGGAAAGCGATGTGGTCTTAGGAGTCATTCCATTTGGACCGAAGAACGAACTTGCACGTCTATTGGGAATTCCACAAGGGGTTGCCGCCTGTGACGTCCTCTCCGCGCGACGTGTCGAAAAGATCGATATGGGAACGATCAACGGACGCAAGTTTATCACCGGAATCAGCGTCCCAAATTTTAAAGCAGAACTCATGTGCAACGACGGAAGCTATCGCATCGTCGCCACCTCTGCCGCAAACCTAGAAATTCAAAATCTCGCCGAAGTGGCAAATCCGTGTGACGG
>JBBTSF010000068.1:0-8846 GCA_038064815.1 Patescibacteria group bacterium | reverse complement strand
AGATAGATTGACAAACAAGCCAAAAAATGATTTACTAGCGTACCAGTTTGGCAATCGGTGTATGGAGCAATGTAAGGAGTTTGGATGTACACAAAGGCCGGAAAACGTTTCAAGGTAAGCCTTTCGCCGCACGGCGAATTGCTACTCACCTACCCCGACGGGACGATCGAGTCGACTGGGGTCCACCCCAGTGCGGCAGACATGACGCAGCTGCGTCGCATGACCGCGACGACCATCGGTCAGAGCGTGCTGATGCGGATCTACAGCCGGACAATCCTGGACGAGCGGACCAAGCTGCTCCGACAGGGGCCGGCCAGAGCGATGATTGCGGACGCACTTGATCGTCTCAAGGGACACAAGTGTCGCAGCACCGTCTCGGTGCTGGTGATGGACATGAACGACTTCGGGCGGTGGAACAAGGACCCCGCCTACGGTCACACCGTCGGGAATCTCGTCATGGAGTGGTTCGCGGACATTCTGCGACTGCGCATGCGACGCACCGAGATCACGTCTCGGTGGACCACAGGCGACGAGCTCGTCGCGTTCTCGATCGCATCGGACCCGCCGGCGAGCCGACGAACGACACGGGATCGCGATCAGGCGGACAGCGACAACATCCTGCTCAACGGCGAGCACCTGGCGGACCGCGTCCTCCAGGCAGCACGCGAGGGGACGATCCCCTACAAGGAAGAGATGCTTCGCCAGACCGTCACCATCGGCGTCGCAACAGCCCTTCTGTCTCCCGGCAAGGTGCCTCACGACCTCTTCGACACGCTCTTCGAGCGGGCCGACGAGCAGCTGCGCACCGGCAAGACCAATGGTCAGCGAGACCAGGTTCACGTCGCCGAGCTTCTCACGTTCTGACCCCACTTCTACGTGGGGTCTTTTTATTGACGGGAAGGCCAAAATAAGCTATTCTCTTGCTCACTTATATGAAAAAATTTCTCCTTCCCGGTGTCATAACCGTTGTCATTCTCGGTGCCGTTGGCCTTTATTTTGTAAATAACAAACCTGCAGAAGAAGTCACACAGGTCGTTCATCCAAAAGACTTTCTGCAACAGGTTTCTGTCTCTGGAAAAGTCGTGGCGACCGATTCGCTTGATCTTTCGTTTGAGCAGAGCGGACGCGTGACGTATGTCCGCGCTAAGGTCGGTGACCGTGTAGCTGCGGGTCAGCTCCTTGTGAGTGAAGACTCCGGAAATCTTGCCGCACAACTCGCCGAAATCAACGCCGGGATTGAAGTCCAAAAGGCGCGGCTCAATCAACTTCTTGCCGGTGTCTCTACCGAAGATGTAAACGTTTCACTGTCCGCTGTCACAAACGCAAAACTTTCTGTGACAAAAGCAGAAGAGTCTGTGGTAGACGCAAATCAGAATTTGTTGGTCACTCTTCAGGCCATGTACACAAAAGCGGACGATGCGATCCGTTTGAAAGCAGACCAACTTTTTTCCAATCCACAAACACAAAATCCAAAACTTCTTTTTACGAGTCTTGATTCATCGCTGATCTCTGAAATAGAAGCGGGACGCCTAAAACTTGAAACAACGGTGTTTGCAAATTGGCAAGGACAACTGAATGGATTGAGCACAGAGAGCAACCTTGTGGCACAAACGGCAACCACGCGCGCTCGGCTGAATGAGGTGAAAATATTTCTTGAGAAGATCGCGCTCGCGGTGAATAATCCAAACGCAACGTATCTCGTGAATGGTCAGACTCAATCCGTCCCGACAACTTGGAAGTCAGATATCTCGACCGCACGAACAAACATCAACACAGCGCTTTCCGATCTCACAACGGCCGAGCAAAGTGTCAAAACAGCTCTCTCAAATCTCACGCTCGCTCAAGGAAATGTGACGGTTGCAGAGAGTCAGCTCGCACTCAAACAAGCACCGGTTCGATCTGAAGATATCGCACTTGTAAAAGCGCAGATCGCACAAGCACAAGCAAGTACACAAAATATTCTTGCCGATATGGGCAAGCGTGTGATTCGTGCCCCGTTTAACGCGATCGTGACAGAGGTGCAGGCGAAAATGGGAAGCAGCTTGAGCCCAAACGAAACGGCTATCTCGCTTATCAGTACCAATCCACTTCAAATTGAAAGCTACGTTCCAGAAAAAAATATTCCGTTGATTGAAGTTGGCGATGAAACGACGGTCACGCTCGATGCCTACGAAAGCAGCGAGCCGCTTGTCGCAAAGGTTGCCGCCATCGATCCCGCAGAAACAATTCGCGACGGGGTTTCTACGTATCGCGTCGTATTGCAATTTGTTTCACAGGATAGTCGCATCAAAGCCGGCATGACCGCGAACCTTTTGATCACGACAGAAAAAAAATCTGGGGTGATTTCTGTGCCTCAAGGTCTCGTGTTTGTAAAAGACGGGCAAAAAACTATTAAAATAAAACGTAACGAAGCAACTGTTGAACAAGTTATCGAAACAGGAAACATCTCTTCAATGGGAGAAATTGAAATCACCTCAGGACTCAACGATGGCGACACGATCTTGATCACTGAAAGCAAATAATATGCTTTCCTGGCTCAATATTCGTATTGGCTTTTTTCTCGCGTGGCGACAGTTGCGCCGTGCAAGCAAGTGGACGACCGGACTGATTTTGTTTGTCATGATCCTGACGTTTCTAAACCTTGTTGTCGTTAGTGGAATTCTGGTTGGACTTATTCAAGGATCCATTGATGCACACCGTGAGCAATACTCAAGCGACGTGATCATTTCCACACTCAATGATAAAGCCTACATTGAAAATAGCCCTCAAATTCTTGGGGTAATTGAATCTCAACCTGGTTTACAGGCGTACACCGCACGCTACAGCGCGGGAGGATCTGTTGAGGCAAATTACAAAACACGCAAGGACACAGACAAACCAAATGTCGCTGCCACGCAAATCGTTGGAATTGATCCAGCCGCAGAAGACACCGTGACACATCTTGCGAAATACGTTGTGGATGGATCCTATCTTTCTGCCACAGATTACGATCAAGTGCTCATTGGATCGTTTTTGCTCAAACAATATATCCCGGTTGATAACCCAGGATTTGCTGCATTGGATCACGTCGAAGTTGGCACAAAAATTCGGATGGATGTGAATGGGACATTACGCGAAGTGACGGTCAAAGGAATCCTCAAAAGCAAAGTTGATAATGTCAGTCGTAACGTCTACATGGTCAATTCACAATTTCGCAGCCTGATCGGACGCACAGATGGAAACGTGGCGGAGATTGCCATCAAACTTAAACCTGGCGCAGATCCAATCGTGTTTCGTGACGCGTTGATTCGTAGCGGTGTGGCAAAAGTTGCGAAAGTGCAAACGTACGTGGATGCGCAGCCAAAATTTCTCAAAGATATTGTCGCGACGTTTGCAACACTGGGAAACATGTTGAGTTCGATCGGTCTGGTGGTGGCATCGATCACGATCTTTATTGTGATCTTCATCAACGCACTGACACGTAAAAAATTTATTGGAATTTTGAAAGGCATCGGGATCAATGGACCAGCGATTGAAATCTCCTACATTTTTCAATCCATCTTCTATGCGGTCGTGGGATCAGGCATCGGCGTCTTATTGGTCTATGGTTTTCTCGTCCCGCTCTTTCACGCGCATCCAATCGACTTTCCATTTAGCGATGGAATCCTTGTGGCACCGTTTAACGAAACGCTTATCCGCATGGGTTTGCTTGTGCTATCAACCGTGATCGCGGGTTACATTCCGGCGCGCATGATTGTGCGCAAAAATACGCTTGATTCCATTTTGGGACGCAACTAACCGTATGATCGAAACAAAAAACTTGGTCAAAACATTCCGTAACGGAAGCGTGGAAACAAGCGTGCTCAAAGGCATCGATTTTTCGGCAAAGGCCGGAGAGTTCATTGCGATCATGGGACGATCTGGCGCCGGAAAAAGTACATTCCTTTATCAAATCAGTTTGCTTGATGATCCGACATCTGGCGAAATTATTTTGGATGATCAAAAGACATTCGAAATGACGACAGACCAAAAAACCGCCTTTCGCTTATCGAAGTGCGGTTACGTGTTTCAGGATTATGCATTGCTTCCAGAACTGACTGCGCTTGAAAACGTGGTCCTTCCTTTGCTCATGCAAAACATCCCATCGAAGATCGCCTACGCAAAAGCAACAGAAGCATTAACGAAAGTTCGACTTGGTCACCGTCTGGGTAGTCTACCAACCTATTTGTCCGGTGGTGAACAACAACGTGCAAGTATCGCCCGCGCCGTCGCCCATCATCCAAAAATTTTGTTTGCCGACGAACCAACCGCCAACCTCGACAACGAATCGTCGGAGATTGTCATGAGTATTTTTCAAGAACTTCACAAAGAAGGACAAACCATCGTCATGGTCACTCATGAAGAACAATACGCAAAAATGACAGAACGGATTGTGCGGCTTGATGATGGAAAATTAATTGGAGCGTCTTAAGCAGCTTCTTCTAAAATAGCATCCAGAGCAGAATTTGCCATATCCATGGCCTTTTGATCGCGTTTGACATCTCTCGTAAAATATTGTTTTCCAATTTCTCCTCCTAAAAATCGCTCGACTGTTTTTGGATCACTCAGACGATGCGCCAAATTTTGAAGGCCAGAGGCAGACGCATTTGGATAAGAAAGCAATTTACCCATTTCTCTCGTGAGAATTACATTCAAATCTCGTCGAGCCTCCCGTTCCTTTCTTTCATTTGGTGGGAGAGCCCCTCCAATTGGACGAACGTTATCTGGTTGTTGTGGGGCAGCCTTAACTTCATCTTTGGCAAATTCTAAGTCCTCCACGAGAGCCGCGCGCTCGAACATTAACTCTTGATACTTTTTATCTTTTGGTTCCAAATTATCCAAGACAACTTTAATATGAGCCAGCCGCGCTTGAATTTCCGCTTTTGATTTTGGTGTGTCCATGGAATCCATTCGCACGGGCTCTGGTCTGTTTCGCATCGCGTCGGGTGGCATAGGAAGCAAAGATAAATTTTGATGATTGAATTGATTATAATCTTATTTCGCCGCCTCGACCACCAACTGTCCACACGCCGCCGCAATATCCACTCCCATTGTTTTTCGTTGTGTAACCGTCACTCCCTTTGACCGAAGTGCATCCTTAAACGCATCAATGCGTCCAACATCCCCTCGACTAAACGCCTTGCCCTTCACCGGATTATACGGAATGACATTTACTTTGCTGGAGCCCGTTTTCAAAATAAATCTCGCGAGTTCGTTTGCGTCCGCTGGATTGTCGTTCACATTACACAACAACGTATATTCGTAAGTGACGTGATGCCGACGATTCCCCAACGTCTGATCATATCGCACCGCCCAATCCGCAAGCTTGATCAAAAAGTCAGGGACAGTCGTTGGAACAATTTCTTCCCGTCGTTTTTGATTCGCGCTATGAAGAGAAACCGCGATTCGCACATGCGGCCAGTCGGGGTCAGTGAGAATTCTTTCGAGTTGCGTGAGAATTCCTACGGTTGAAACAGTGATGTGTGTTGGACCAAGGTCGGTGTACTTCAACCAAGTATTGATAGCTGTTTTAACAGATTCATAATTCGCAAGCGGCTCCCCCATTCCCATGAACACGACGTTACTAATACGCTGTGGAAGTTCCGGATGATCTGAAAGAAACGACATCCAATAACGATACTGATCAACGATTTCATCTGGAGTCAGACTACGCTTCAGCCCCATCGTTCCCGTCGCGCAAAACGTACACTTCATCGCACATCCAATCTGAGACGACACACAAATCGTCCACTGCCCCCGACGATTTTCCATGAGCACAGACTCGAAGAGTTTTTTGTCTTGCGCCTGCAGAAGGGCTTTGTAGGTGTCTTTTGTTTTGCTTGTAAAAAGTTGAAACAACGTCACGCTCGAAAACGGAACATCACGCGTAAGTGTTTCCCGCATCTGTTTTGGAACGGTCGTAAGCTGTTCCCAACCTTTCACAGAGACATCAAACAACCCACGTTCCATTTGTTCAATACGAAACTTCGGTTCAGTTGGAAAGGTTGCGTGAAAAAGTTGTGTGCGGGTTTGTTGCATAAAATTCTAGGTAATCATCATACTACACTCTTTGTCCGTGGGTGAATCCGATGCACACATCCACATCGTCGAAACAACCAAAACGCAAGGAGCCCACCAATCACAAGATAAACTGATTGCGACACCAAACTCAAACGAACACCTCCATAAGCAACTGCGACCGTGAGGAGGATACGTTGGAGAACAGCGGCCAGACGTGAAACAAGTGAAATTCCTGAGAGAGTCGTCGAACGAATATCAGACGGGACATGTTCGTTGATGTAATCTGAAGTAATCGGTGAAGTGACTTCGAGAAGACTGCGTAAGAGTAAGAACGCAATCACTACAACAAATGGATTGTGTGAAAATCCGAGTGCGGCGTATCCAACCGCGATTGCGAGTGTAACGAAAAGAATAATTTTATCGAGCGTGAAGTAGCGTTCAAATAAATCGGATCGGTGCACCAGAAATGCAGAGAGTGCGAGACCGACCGAAAAGGTCACACCTAACAGAGCGGTGGGCACACCACTTTCAATAAAGACGGGTTGATAAACACTCAAAAGATAATATTCGCCACCGAGCGTGAGGGTGGCGGCGATCGTTAAATTAAAAACCGTATCGTTTTTTCGAATCAAAACCATGCTTCGTTTAAGCATATTGAACATTCCTGAGCCGACCGTTGGATCGTCGATCACTGCTGGATAGGATGTATGAAAAAACGACACAAGCGCAGAAATCCCTAAGGCAACCACCGTTCCGATCATCAGCCACACGTACGAAGACTCGCCGTAGATTTGTGTCGCAAGACCTGCAAGCATCGTTCCCGCAACCATTCCCCAAGTTTGAAGCGCCAAAAATTTCCCATAGGATTTTTGATAACTCACCCGCTCTCGCTTTGCACTCTCATACAAAAGTGCCTCTTCACTTCCGCTGAGAAACGCCATCGAGAGTCCTCCAAGTGCGTAACACAGATACAATCCTCCTGTTGTAGGTGAAAGCAGAACAGCAGCGATTCCAAGCGCTTCAATAAAATATCCAATCACGATCGAGGTCTTCTGACTATAACGATCTGCAAATAGTCCTGTCGGAACTTCCGCAATAAACTGCATGAGAGAATAAAACGTCTGAGAAAAAACGACTGCCTCCATCGTGATTCCCCGATCCAGCAAAAATAACGTGAAGATTGGAAGATAAAAATAAAGATTACGGAGAAAACCAGCGATGTAGAACCGTGTCGAATTTTTCATAGCTTACTTCAAGTGACTTGGATGTCTTGATCTAGAATCAGGTCGTGTTCGTCGAAGGTAAAGGATGCTTTGACGAATCCGCCTTTCAAAACTTCTGGAAGCCAAAAAATGTCATCGGCCCACATCTGGTTAAATGGGATCTCAGGAACGGCAACCCATTTCGGCGACATCTCTTCTGTTTCTACCGGATCCCCTTCCCACACTTCACAAAAATACACGTGAACCAACTGATTCCAAGAGGGATTGTGAGGAAAATAAAATGTAAGCTCAGCCACTTTATCAATTTCTTTCGCATTCACCCCGATCTCCTCTCTTGTTTCTCTTTTGACAGCAGACTCGATTGATTCCCCCACCTCGACTTTTCCTCCAACCCCATTCCAACGACCGACACCAAACCCGCGCTTTTTCATCGCAAGACAAATCTCTTCAACCTGTCCCTGCGACCGTTTTATCAAAAAAAGAAGCGTGCTGTTTCTCAGTTCTATCATAGGAAGATCTCTCAAGTTTAGCATAAAAAACAACCGACACATGTCGGTTGTTTTTTATGGCGGAGAGGAGAGGATTCGAACCTCCGATACCTTGCGGTATACGGTCTTTCCAGGACCGCGCACTAGACCAACTATGCGACCTCTCCACGCAATGCGAGAAGAATACACGAACGCTTTTACCTTGACAACTGTTCAATTTGAGGCGCATTGTTGAAAGAGACGATATGAAATTTATTCTCAAAGAATCATTTTCTGATGCAGTATTTTCTCGTCTGCTCTCTGCGGGGTATGTTTGGCATTGTATACAGGATGACAAACTTTGTTTTCATAAGCGGATTGATGAAAATCGCTTTCCTCGATTTCATCTTCTGGTGAGTCTCTTTCAAAAAACGACTGAATTTCAATTTCATATCGATCAACACTCTCTTGAACATAAAGGAAATCACGACCAACCTTGGGCATATGAAGGGACGCGTGTTCAGCAAGAAATGCATCGAGTCGTGACGTTTTTAACAGAAGAACATCCGCTTGGACAGGTCGCTCAACCAAATTTAGAAACATCCACAATCTCACCTCATCTTTATCCAACAAGTATGAAGGAGCAGACGAACAATCCCCTTCTGTGGAAAGCGATTATCAAGAAATAAGCTGTGGTAAAATAGCTTTCTATGAAAACGTTTATCTCTGGTCCTCTGCCCGATCATGCGCGCAATCTGCTCAGACGCACCGGCTATGCAGAACAACGAACGCGCAGTGGACAGATCAGCTATACAAAACGTGTGACAGGCGAACGATTTCCTCGATATCACGCGTATGTGGAAGATCTCAATGGCGGGGTTCAAATCAATTTACATGTCGATCAAAAAGAAGCGAGCTATGAGGGATCGAGCGCGCACTCGGGAGATTATGAAGGCCGAGTCGTGGAAGAAGAAATGGCGCGCATAGTGCGGTTTATTCATTCGTTGAAGGAACCGTCGCATTCACAGACTCCATCTCCTGAAAAGAAAAAGACCAATTTCATCAGCAAATTTTTTTAAAAAAGAAGCGCCTCCCGTATGGGGCGCTTTTAGGTCGC
>JBBTSF010000067.1:0-1031 GCA_038064815.1 Patescibacteria group bacterium | reverse complement strand
GTGATGTCTGAACCGTTCTTGTAGAGCTTAAGTGATTCGACTTCGAGAGTATCTGCTGTTCCGCCATCAGACCATGTGGTTGTCAACTTGAATTGCTTCAAGGAGATAGAACCAGAGGAAGAAGCGGCGACAGTGAACTTGTACAAATCAGTTGCCTGACCGTTTACAAGTGTGCTGTTTGTAAGATCAACAGCAGAGATTGTTGGGATAGATGCGAAGACATACTGGGAGTTACCAATAATGGTATCCACGGTCCAGTCTGCACTTGCAACACCTGTCTCTGTAACCTCTGTTCCGTTGCTGTTTGCAATCTTCACAGACTCAAGAGTGTTCTTGACATCTGTTTGTGAAACACCAGCTCCGACACCGACTGAACCCAAGAGGTACTTAACAGTAAGTGTCTTGGATGCGTTGGCTGCCACAGGAATGGAAAGACCTGTGAATGTTCCGGAAGTGTTGGTGTCCTCATCAAAGATTGTTGAGGCGATCAGTGTGCTTCCATCATAGATACGAACTTCGTTTACCAAACCAGCAGCTGTTGCGGACTCGGTAGAAGTCTTAAGTTCCTTGATGGTGTAGTTGTCATTGCTTGCACTGAAGCGGTACTTGGCAACGCTGACTTCCTGGTTACCGGCTACGATAGCGGCGACTGGATGATCATCGTTAAATTCGGTGAATGTACCGGAGGCAGCAGTGATTGTTTGACCAGATGCTTCTGTAGAACCGCCATCGATACTAGAACCAACAGTTGTTCCGTTGACGTCCAAGTCTGCTCGGACGGTGTCTGTTGCATCAATGGTGGTGTCGAGAGTTGCGTACACTTCAAAGTAGATGGTTTCACCCTTCTTCAAGAGGTAGTTGATCGACCAGAGGTTGTCTGTCGAAGCAGCTGTTCCCTTAATTGAAGTCGTGATCATGTTGTTTGAAGGACCGTACTTGATGTACAGGTTTGAGATGGCTCCTGCAACTGTTTCTGTTGCACCAGCCACAGCAAAGTTGCTGTTATCAAGATCCAGATCGATATCGGTAAG
>JBBTSF010000066.1:0-1497 GCA_038064815.1 Patescibacteria group bacterium | reverse complement strand
CAGTGAATCGCGGGATGATATGAATGTGTGTATGAAACACGGTTTGACCAGAAGCTTCGCCGACATTTGTGGTAATCGTGCATCCGTCCGCAGAAACCGCTTTTACAATCACGGGCGCGAGCGTTTGGACGACACGCATCGCGCGATCAAGATCTTCCGGATTCGTTTCGAGTGCATTTACCGATTCCTGTTTTGGAACGACAAGTGTATGACCAGGATTCACTGGATTGATATCGAGAAACGCGATCGTGTGATCATCTTCAAAAACAATATGAGCGGGAATTTCTCGGGCAATAATTTTTGAAAAGATGGAGGGCATAGACGTTTACTCTTTGAGGAGTTTTAGAAATAGAGATGGGAGAGAGGCGGCAAGAATCACCATAAGAATTCGCAAAATACCGAATCCTTCCCCGAGACGCCAGGTTAACACAGCAAGAAAAAATCCCAAAATCACGGCCGTGAGGCGTTGAATCCATGCGCGTTCTTGGTAATTCTCGACGATTATGGCCCACCAGACTCCAAAGACAATCGTGCACAATAAAAACAGATGTACGGAAAAAGAACGCGAAACAAATCCGGGGCGCAACGCATCCATCAACCAAAACAGACCGTACGAAGTCAGGCTGACAAAAAAACCGGTGCGTGCAATTTTTATTTGTGAGGCGATATCCATACTAGAGTCTGAATAGTGAGAGAAGATCTTTATAGGCAAATGGCGAACGAAACCATTTCACGTTTATCTCTTTGATCTTCAGATTGCCTTTCAGTGATTCGATCTCTGGGGTCGAAAAAGTAAATTTCCACGCTTTCTTGTCAAAAAAAAGTTCCGGAGTCTCTACTTCGACTGTTTGCACAAGCCATGGACCAACTTGCCGAGGCGAAACATACGTAGAAAGAATATAGTGAATCCCGCTTTCTTCAATTTTTGTGGTGGCTTGAATCATCAGAGGATCTGGCTGAAAGAATTGATTCTTTTCAAATGCGACCGGACCACTGAAAAAAACTTCCAGGTCTCCTTTTGGGACATCGACAGCAACAAGGCTTGGTCCCGCATCGAATATGTAAAATGCATATGGCTCCGTCACAGACTGTTTCTTTCCGTTGATGACCACATCTTGGACCCCTTCACTGTGACGTGTTTGCATCTTTACGCGTTCAGACATTGTCCAGAAGCGCACGGGTTTTGGATTGGCACGATAACTAATTTCATCTCCCAAAAAAAGAGCGTTGAGAAAAATCAGTTTTTGCTGCGTCGTATGGATCTTGCGAAAAAAAATGTCGCGAGTGGCGTTCACGGATAATGTGTAGACACCTTCTGGAAGTGGTGGGACATCAAGCGTGAGTGATTTCATTCCTGAAGAAATCGTATCGCTCTTACTATTTTCATCTGCCAATGCGCGTGCATCTGCAACTGGTTTTCCACTTTCGTTAAAAACCGTGATCGTAATCGGGTCCGCACCCTCGTCTCGATTCATGTCCATGTACTCAAACACGAAA
>JBBTSF010000065.1:1241-7001 GCA_038064815.1 Patescibacteria group bacterium | reverse complement strand
GTTCTTGGCGGGTGACGATGTTTGTGTGATCTGTGGTGCGGCGAATGACAATCATATCCATCCGTTTTGCGGCGCGAAGAAAGCCTGGGAGCGCGATGTTGTCACTTGTGAGCACGGCGACTTTCAATTCTGCCGAACCTTGAATAAGTTTCAAAACCTTTGCGGTTCCGTTGGCTTGCAGTTCGTCCCATTCCTTAGGCAACAACTCCGCACGTTTTTCTTCTTCGACCACATGGAAGTGGAGAAGGGGGAGAATGTAATCCAGCACCTTTTTTGGATCATGAGAAAACGCGCGGTTTAAATTCATCATCAATCCAGAAAGCCCAAAGGCGCGATCGAGTGGATCGTCACTGATCGTTCCTTTTCCTTCAAGATCATCGCGTTTCGCCCAGGCAAGAATTTTTTGAAAAGATTTTTTGTCGGCAAGCCCAAGATATTTTGCGACCAAACTGGAAGCTGTTTCGTCACGACGTCCAGAAGCTTGATTCGCCAAATGGTGATCAAACGGCCCTCCAAGATCGATTGTTAAAATTCCTTCCTGCAATAAACCTTCCGCCGTTTTTCCTTCCGGCAACCCCGTCCAAAAAACAACTCCCGCTGTTTCAATCCCAGGAAAGGCTTCACGACCAAACCGCGCGAGTAGGTAAGCAGCCGTTGCGGTGTCGGCCTGGATTTTTGGAAACATCGCGATGTTGTGAACGGGCTGGGGTGTGTGCATACGTTTTGCATTATACCAACGAAACGAAATTCGCGGAAAATGAAAACGCCTGGACCAGAGATGGTCCAGGCGCCGAAGGCTGTAGGAGGGATGACAGCCTTGAGAACGACGACGTGGGGTGGGGACTACAGCGCCTCGAGGAGGACATTCGCCTCGTTCGAGTCGGGGCCGTAGCGGTCGTCGTAGCGGTTGGCCACGTGCACGCCCTCGCCGGCGACGTGGCACGTGATGAGCGTCCTCGGCTTCCCGACGATCGGCACGATCGCGGGGAGGATGCTCATGTTGAGGTACACATCTTCGTGTCCTCCCGTTCGCGAGGTCGAGGTGACCCGGGCATTGAGCTCGAGCCGTCCCATGACCCGACCCTCGGCGTCCGGCGCGATGCCGTCGCAGAGGTGGATCCGGACACCCGCGAGATTGACGAGCTTGTAGGCCGGCCACTTCTCGTTTGCGGGGACGTCCTTGACGCTCTTGAGCTTGCCCTGCGGAACCTTGAGCCCCACGGAGGGCAGCTCCAGGAGCCGCACGTACCGGGTGGTGATCGTGCCGATCGTCTCCCCGGTTTCTTTGTCCTTCTCCTCCTTCGTCTCCGTGTTGTACTGCCGACCGCGACGGATAGCCTGCTCCAGATTCTCGTTCATTGCGTTCATTCTCCATCTACTCAAGGTCGTTGCGAGCGCAGGTCAACCGAGACCCTCGCTCTTCTTCCGCATGTTTCTTATCGAAACGGTCAAGATCTTCGCCTATAACCGTTCGATCTTGTGAAGGCATAATACTCCAAAAATGGCCTTTTGTCAAGACTTGCTGACAAAAAAGCCTCGTAGATTAGCCAAAATTTCAGTCCTTTACAGCAGAGTCGTTATTGGTATAATCCCGCTAACTACTAACCCTAACCCCTTGCCCCTAATCCCTCGTTCTTTATGACTATCAAAGACCTTCTCGCTCTTGAACTCGGTGAATCTGTCAGTGTGTTTAATCAGCCGTTTGAATATGCCGGTCGATCGGAAGTAACTTTGGACGATGATGCCAAGGTTTACTGGCTGTTCGACGACGAAGATCGCATGCTTTCGATCTCTCCAGACGATGATGAACTTGTGTTGTTTGATCGCTTGGAAGAAGAGGTGGAAGCCGACGACAGCATCTTTCTTCATGGCAAGGAGTACGAGTTCAGCTACGAAAATGCCGGGAAGATTACGGATGTGGATGGATCGGCGGAAACGGAGCAGGAAGATCGGTATCTTTTTACAGAACATCAATCTGCGGATGGGGAACGTCTGCGCATTATCAGCAACGAGAATAGCGGAGAAGCCATGGTGTACTTGGGCAAGACGGTTTCAGAAGACGACTTGAGCGAAATTTAGTAGAATGAGGGACGTGAGTCATGTCCCTCATTTATTTTTTGTCGTTCATGCAATCCAAACGAAAAAAGTGGCAAGAAAAGTCTGGCCAGCGAAAAGATGGGCGCGTGGAAACCGTTCGTATCTTTTTGCTTTTGTTTGCCGCGGTGATCGGGATCAAACTGTTCGTGCTTCAAATCATGGATCACGATTTTTATCAGGCAATGGCAAGTGGTCAGCATGAGATTTTGCGTCAGCTCACGGCTAAGCGCGGAAATATTTTCTATCATGACTACAAAGACGAAAAGGTGATTCCTGTCGCGACCAATGAGCAGGTGGCGTTTGTGTATGCGGATCCACGACGAATCGAAAACGTTGAGGAGACGGGAATATTTCTCGCAAAACTTTTTGGGTACGACGAAGAAAAGACAAAAGCACTGATTGATCGACTTGGTCGTAAAGAAGATCCGTACGAACCGATCCAACGAAAAGTGTCCGATACGCTTCTCGACAAAATCATCGCGAAAAAACTTTCCGGAATTTACTACACGCGCGAGCTTTCGCGTTTGTATCCAGAGCCTTCCATGAGTGGGCATGTGATTGGGTATGTCAGTTCCAATCCAGATACGCCACAAACAGGTCATTACGGGATCGAGGGATATTTCAATGAGTTGCTTTCTGGCAAAGCCGGCTTTCTTCGTTCGGAAAAAGATATTGCCGGTCGATTGATTTCTGTTGGTGAACGATCGCTTCAGCCGGCGACGAACGGATCTGACATTGTGCTGACCATCGATCGCACGATTCAGTTCAAAGCATGCACCGCGCTCAAAGCCGCGGTTGCAAAACATGGCGCCGATGCCGGAAGTATTATTATCGTCGAGCCTTCTACGGGAAAAATTTTTGCGATGTGTGCGATGCCAGACTTTGATCCAAATGCGTATTCACAAATAAAATCGATTGATGATTTCAATAATTCGTCGATCTTCAAGGCATACGAACCCGGATCTGTTTTTAAATCGATCACGATGGCTGCGGCTGTGGATGTCGGAGCGGTTACGCCTTCGACACGTTTTCAGGATACAGGTTCCGTGCTCGTAAACGGCTGGCCAAAACCCCTTGGAAACGCGGAAGGCAAAGTGTATGGAGATGTGGATATGACAACCGTGCTGGAAGATTCGATTAACACCGGAATGGTTTTTTCGATGCGTCAGATGGGTCCAGATGTGTTTGTGAATTATATAAAACGATTTGGGTTTGGAAAGTTGACGGGCGTGGAATTGGAAACCGAAATGCCTGGGAATGTGAGCGCACTGGAAAAAAATTCTGAGATTTATAAAGCGACGGCTTCGTTTGGACAAGGAATCACCGCAACACCAATCCAAGTTGTGATGGCGTATGCTGCGATTGCAAACGGGGGTGTCTTGAAAAAACCACAGATCGTGGACGAGATTCGTCATCCAGATGGAACGGTTGAAAAACGCACTCCTGTGGATATCGGACAAGTCATCGACGAAAAAACGTCGCGTACATTGGGGGCAATGCTTGTGTCCGTTGTCGAGCATGGACACGGAGGTCGTGCAGGTGTTCCTGGATATTACATCGGTGGAAAAACAGGAACCGCTCAGGTCGCTCGTACAGATGGAATTGGTTATTCACAAGACAATACGATTGGGACGTTCGCCGGGTTTGGACCGGTGGAAGATCCAAAGTTTGCGATGATTGTCCGCATCGATCATCCACGCGACGTTGTGTGGGCGGAATCAACCGCCGCTCCACTGTTTGGGGAAATGGCTCAATTTCTGCTACAGTATTTCGAAGTTCCACCGGTAAGAAAGGTTCCATAATATGAAACAACTCATTCAAAAACTTCTCGCCAGCAAAGCCCACCAACTCATCCAAAAACACAAACCGATCGTGATTGGAGTCACGGGATCGGTTGGAAAAACTTCTGCACGCGACGCGATCGCCACCTTTTTGTCTGCGCGCTACGATGTCGCTCCTAACTTTAAAAACTACAACAACGAGTTCGGACTTCCGTTGACGATCCTTGGAAGAAAATCCCCAGGCCGTTCGTTATTGGGTTGGCTTTCTGTTTTGTGTTCCTCACCAAAAAATATTCCGCAAGTGTTTGTTCTTGAGTATGGGATTGATCGTCCAGGCGACATGGATGTGCTCTGTCAGATCGTGAAACCAACGATCGCCGTCATGACACGCATCTCGCCTGTACACGCAGAATTTTTTCCTTCGCTCGAAGATCTCACCGCCGAAAAAACAAAATTGCTTGCGTCTGTTCCAGAAGATGGACTCGTCGTGTTAAACGCGGACGACCCACGCGTCCTTGCAGTCGCGGAACATATCGATGCGCCTCATCTCACGTACGGATTTAGTTCCTCTGCACACATTCGCGCCATGAACTATTCTGTCTGGACGCAAGAAGATTTTTCATTTCAACCCGGAGATGTTTTCTCCAAACTGTCGTTTACGGTTGAGTTTGCGGATCACGGACAGTTGCAGATCGAAGCAAAAAATCTTCTTGGGAAAGCAGCTGTCAGCTCACTTCTGGTCGGTATTGCTGTTGCACATTATTTGGGTCTCACAAACGAACAGATCCTTTCAAAAATTCCTGAAGCAAAATTAGAACCGGGTCGCATGAATCCGATGCCAGGAATTAAAGGGTCCTTGATTTTGGACTCGAGTTACAACGCTGCTCCCGCATCTGTGCATTCGGCTCTGGAAGTTTTGAGTGAATTTCATCCTGCAGAACAAGCGCGGCGTATTGCGGCGCTTGGGCATATGGGTGAACTTGGAAAGTATAGTGAGCAAGAACATCGTCTCGTTGGAATGAAGATTGCGGAGATGGGCATTGATGTATTGGTGACAGTTGGAGAAATTGCACGCGACATTCAGCGCGGAGCGATTGAAGCCGGGATGCTAGAAGAACACACACAACATTTTGCCGATTCTGCAGAAGCGGGACGCTGGCTGGATGCGCACATCAAAAAAGGCGACATTATTTTGGTGAAAGGTTCGCAGAGTGCGCGGATGGAAAAAGCCGTGAAGGACATTATGGCAGAACCGATGCGAGCGAATGAACTTCTGGTACGACAGGAAGAATATTGGGGAAAAAATTAATCTTATGCCGAAAAAAGTTTCACATCCCAAAGAAAAGATTCTGGGTCTCCTCTTATCCAACCTTCCGCCAGGCGAACAACTGTATCTTATTGAAACGATCAAACAGTATCCACAATGGGGATCTGTGCTGGTGAAAAGTACGATGGCAAAAGCGCAGGCGCTTCAGATTGGAGATCGACAAAAGTATCTTGAGATTATTCGTTCTGAACAAGAGTTTGTTGAAAAATTTTTGAAAAATAACACCTGACGTATGGGAGAGCCTCGCTTGCGACCAGATCACATGGGTCAAGATATTCCACGGGCGGAGATTATTGAATCTCCGAATCCTGAAGAGCTTGAAGCTCCCGAAGCGCATGAAACGACGCAGGAGCAAATGCTCGCAACCATCGAAGAGGGACAGACCCGATGGAGCAGATTCGTGAAGGTGGTGAAGGAATTGCCGACCACGATGAAAAATATGGTGGGGGGAGGGGGAATGGAAGGATTTCGAACACGTGGCGTTCGTCAGGCATATACCGCTTTACGACTCGCGATGCTTCTTGGGGGTGCCGCCGAAGGTCTCAAATCCATGGC
>JBBTSF010000065.1:0-1141 GCA_038064815.1 Patescibacteria group bacterium | reverse complement strand
TCGATTAAAATTGTTCTTCGATACCCATTTGAAAAACTGGAAGCTGGCCTTCGTACAACGGAAACACCTCCCCCAACCGAGGTGAAAATGGATCTTTCCTTTATTGGTCTTGGGAAGTTTGAAGGTTCTCTTTATTCTGTTACCCCACAACATGTAGAAGTGACCGGTGAGGGAAATTACCATGTGTGGTCCTCTGCAGAATTAGACGCGGATTCCTCGCCAGAAGGACAAGAGCGTCGCCGAGAAATTTTGGAGACGGTGAAGGGGTATGCAGAAGGCACGGCGAATGTCGAAAAGTTTTTTGGGTTTGCGCCTGGGGATATTGCAAAGCGGTTTCATATTGTCCCTGCCGCGAATGAAAATGCCGCTACACAAAATACTTTTCTATCTCCCTCTACGATTTTGATTACGACAGGAGAAAGTTATCAGCAAGAGCGCAAAATGGACCAAATCATTTTTGGACAACACGAAGGTGGTCATCTTATCGCGAGAAAACTCGGGAATGTAGATAGAGGAGATGTGTGGAAACAGTTCTATGAGTTTTCCGCGAATGAAGCAAATGGTTACCTCATTGGAAAACTGACAGAATCAGCCGAACACACTGCGAACACAGGTGAGGCAGTTCATCTCAGCCAAGACGTCCACGGAGAACCCACGATCAATGAAAAAGATTTTTTTGAGAATTTCACAACGATTGGTGGGCACGCCTTTGATAACAGCGCAGAGCTCTGGGCTTCACAGGTGAATAGTCTTCTTGATCCAGAGTGGAAGCACAAAATGATGGCTTATGAGCGAAATACACAATTTCTTGGCTTTCAACTCCAGGCACTTGAGACATTACGCAGTGTCCTTAAAGATCACCCACAAATTCGCAGTGACGCTCCTGTGTTTGATTCGCTTAACGAAAAGATTCTTTTTCTTCAGCAGATGTTGAAGATTGTTTAATGCTTGATCGTTTCGTCAGAATCATGCTACGATGCCGCCGCCAATATGTTTGGCC
Source organism: Patescibacteria group bacterium (assembly GCA_038064815.1). GTDB lineage: Bacteria > Patescibacteriota > Patescibacteriia > UBA9934 > GWF2-40-263 > JBBTSF01. The sequence continues at coordinate 141 of JBBTSF010000065.1, read as the reverse complement.
TCATCGTCTAACGGTTAGGACGACAGGTTCTCATCCTGTAAATCGGAGTTCGATTCTCCGTGGGGTCACCAACCCTTCAAACACAAAAAGACGCATTCATGACTTCTTTCGCTACCGGTCATTGGATGCGTCTTTTTGTTT
>JBBTSF010000064.1:0-90429 GCA_038064815.1 Patescibacteria group bacterium | reverse complement strand
AATTTTGGACTGATCCGCATTCAGAGAGTACGCGTAACTCTGTTTTGAGAAATCGATGTGCGTAAGTTTACTGAATGATTTCAGCTCTGTCAGAGTATCTGTCGCAACATCGAGTTTCCAAATCGTTGTCGCCCCAGGCCCTTCCCACCCTTCCGCCAAAACAAGATAAACGGTCGAACCATCGTTCGTAATCGAATCTGGTCTTGCTCCCATGCCCCGCAGCATCGCATCTGTGACGGGGAGATGCAGTAACTTTTTTGTTCCCGTCTTCAGATTGCGAAACTCGAGCTCATCACCCCTGTCCGTATATTCCACTTCGTATTGTCCGTTCTTTGATCGAAGCAGTTCCCAATTTTCAGGAATCTCTTTCGCCGTTCCATCAAGGCTAACGATCGCATCTCCCGTATTTGAGTAACGATGCACAATTAAATCTGTGCCCAAAGGATAAGCGATCACAGCTCCCCCTTTCTCATGTGAGGAAATCTTTGTGACAACTTCATCCGGCTCATTCGAACCAACTTTGTGTCGATAGATGGCCGTCTCTGTTGTGTCATCGTTCGCCCATTCTTCTGAACCGTAATCCGTCATGCGTTCGATTTGATAAACAAGATAGGTGCCTGGAGACAGTGTTGAGTCTGTTTCCTGTGTGACAGGTGCCATATCTGCCACAGACTTTGTCATCCTACCTACCGACCAAATCCATGTCGCAAACACACAGACAATAAGCACCGCAACGATTGAGATCAAAATTTTTGCGGGACGAGTAAGCATACTATTAAGGATTCAATCGATTCATTAAGCGTGGAAATGGAATTGTTTCTCGTACGTGTTGTAATCCGCAGATCCAACCAACGATACGCTCGAGACCATACCCAAATCCGGAGTGTGGGACAGAGCCGTATTTGCGCAGGTCGAGATACCATGCGAATGGTTCAATGGGGAGATTGTGTTCTTTGATACGCATCAGAAGCGTCTCGTAATCGTCTTCGCGTTGTGAGCCACCAATGATTTCACCGTAGCCTTCTGGTGCGAGCAGGTCACTATTGAGCGCGCGATCGGGATTCAACGGATCACGTTTCATGTAAAACGCTTTTACTTCGATAGGGTACTTTTCAATAAAGAGTGGGCGGTCAAATTGTTTGGTGAGAATGGTTTCGTCATCAGCCCCAAGGTCATCACGATCGCCAATATCAGATCCGAGCTCACGTAATTTCTTCACCGCCTCTTCATGCGTCAGACGCACAAACGGAGCTTGTACCTTTTTGAGTGGTTCGATATCTCGCTCAAGCACTTTGAGTTCGTACGGATTTTTCTCGAGTACTTCTTTCACAATACGAACAATCAATCCTTCTTGGATATCCATATTCCCCTCATGTTCAACGAACGCGGCTTCCGCATCCATCATCCAGAATTCGGTGAGATGTCGACGTGTCTTTGATTTCTCGGCGCGGAACACCGGGCCAAAATCAAAACATTTTCCGAAGCTCATAATGCCAGCCTCCAAATACAGCTGGCCGGATTGTGAAAGAAATGCTTTTTTTGGTTTCCCCTCTGCCCCTGGAGTTCCAATCGGACTTGCTTCTTCGAAATCGAAATAATTCATTTCAAACAACTCGGTCGTCCCCTCACAGGCGTTTGGTGTCAGAATAGGGGCGTCGAATTTGATATACCCCTTCTCGTTGAAGTAGGCGTAAGTCGCGTTGATAATGGTGTTCCGCACACGCTGCACCGCCCACTGACGTTCCGATCGAAGCCACAGATGACGGTGATCGAGCAAAAAATCTGGGCCGTGTTCTTTTTTACTAATCGGATAATCTTCGGCCGCAAGCGCGATCATCTCAAAAGAAATACCATCGAGTTCAAAACCGGTTGGTGAACGTTCATCTTTCTTCACGGTTCCACGAACCGTGACCGACGATTCCAAACGGACCTGTTGCAGAGCCTGCCATTGGTCCTCAGGAGTGTTTGCCGCCGAGTAGACGACCTGAACGCGGCCGGATCCATCTCGCAGCTGTAAAAAGAAAATTTTTCCGCTCGAACGGAAGTTATAGGCCCAACCACTGAGCTCAACTTCTTGGCCCACAAAGGCCCCGATTTGTGAAATGTATGTCATAAATTCAGGGTTCAGTTTAGCCTAAACTGCCCCTGAGGAGCAAGAAACCAAAACTAAACCGTCACGCACGCGGTTCGCATCGAAACGGCTGGAATCGTTGGAAAATGAGATACAACAAAGGACTCCAATACCTCGTGAAAATTTTGGATGTGAATCCCAGAAAGATTTGGACGAATTTGATGAGCGAACGGTTCGTCCAGAGCAAAGCGGACAAGTTTGAGTGTCTCGTCTTCAATCGATCTGGCCGCAAACCATTGCTCTTGAGATCCATCGACGCACGGTCGACACACCACCCCACCCTTCAGCGCCTGCCAAAGATAGCGGCCTGGTTCGATCTCCCGCTGACACGATAAGCATTCTTGAAACTGTGGACGGTATCCGGAGACATCCATGAGTTTGAGCATGAAGGATCCGAGAAGAAATCCCGCACGTTCATCGCTCATGGCAGGTGTGGCACACAAAAAGTTCAGCCAATCTGAAAGGAGCTGATACGCAGCCGGATCTCGTTCGTAGGTTTTTGTGGCTTCGTCGACCAGTGCGAGCGCATTTTGCGTCAGAAGAAGGGATGGGAGATTCGCTGTCGCGGCCGCATACGATTGTCGACGTTCGACGCCCGCAACAATGGGATAATGACGTCCCTGTACCAAAAGCAATTCCACTTCTGCGATTGTTTCTAAATGCGGTGTGAGCTTTGCAAGCGTCTTGTGGCCGCCACGCGCAAGAAATTCGATCTTGCCATGTTCTTTTGTCAAAACGGAATACCACCGATCCACCTCTCGGAAGTCGCGACGTGAAAGAATGATTCCTGTGGTATGGAAAATCGTGGACATGAGCATTACTCGCCGCGCGCGACGCGATCCATATAACCCTGCGTGATCAACATGGCTGCGAGCGCATCTTTGTGTGCAGCTGAACCTTCTTCTTTTTGTAAACGAATACTTTCTGTTGTTGTATAGGATTCGTCTTCTTCCATGATAGGCACAGAAACCGAGCCTTCAAGGGCTCGAATAAATGCACGAGTTTTTTCCAACTGAACAGGACTGTGATTCTCGCCAGCGTTGAGTGGGACACCAACAACAATCACATCGATATCTTCTGCAGTCACACGTTTGGCAAACACCGCGATCGTCTCCTCTCCCATGTTTGGAACAACGTCGATCGGAACCGCCACTTGTGCGTCACTGTCTCCAAATGCAAGTCCGATGCGTTTATCTCCGTAATCTATTCCTAGAATGCGCATATCAAATAGGCAGTGGTGTTAAGACTTCAACTCCGTCTTTTGTGACAGCGATGGTGACTTCAAAATGTGCGCCCAGAGACCCATCTGCCATCAGGATTGCCCAACCATCCTCACCTGTATCGACATCGGGATTTCCTCCCATCCCAAGCATTGGTTCAATCGCCAAACACATGCCGTCTAGAATTTTTACTTCTGGATAGGCAGAAGAAACGAAATTGGGAACATGAGGCGACTCATGAACCGCATGACCGACTCCGTGACCAACAAGAGCCCGGACAATGCCGTATCCATGCGGCTTTACTGTGTTTTCCACCGCGGCACTAATTTCTTTGATGGATCCACCGAAACGCGCCGCCGCCACACCGGCCTCCATCGAAGCACGTGTGACTTCCATGAGTTTTATTGCTTCTGGTGACACGGTCCCAACCGGCATCGTCACGGCCATGTCTGTACAAAGTCCTTCATACCAACACCCAATATCGAGTCCAACAATATCCCCTTCCACAAGTTTACGATCGCGACTTCCCGATCCATGAACAATTTCTTCATTCACAGAAATACAAATCGTACTTGGAAATGCGGTACCGCGTGGATCGGTTTGATAGCCTTTGAATGATGGCGTACCGCCACCCTCGCGAATCACCCGCTCGCCGATTGCATCAATTTCTTTCAGCATCACTCCGGGCGCAACCGCGTCGATCGCAGCCTTAAGCGCGCGCGACAACAAGTGTCCGCCTTCACGCATTTTTGTAATTTCTTCTGGTGTTTTTTTCAGAGACATATCTAGACAACCGCGGCGAGTATTTTTTGAAAAATTTCTTCGATCGTTCCCATTCCGTCTACATGATGAACGATTCCTTTTTCTTGATAACGCTCGATGACAGGCTTTGTGTCTTTCTCGTAAATTTCCAAACGTCGTGTGATTGCTTCTGGAGTGTCGTCTGTGCGTTGATACCACTGACCGCCACATGCGCAAAGATCTCCGGGCTTGAGTCCATCGTTCACACTTCCCACTTTATTGCAGGCACGACAGGTCAAACGACCACCGAGACGCTTGAGTGATTCGTCACGAGGGACATCAATCACGATTACGTGGGTTGGACTGTCAAAATCGAATACACGGTACTGATCAAGATTGCGTGGATAGCCGTCGAGGATGTATCCATTTTGGGTATCTGGTTTTGCAAGACGGCGTTTGAGAAGATCTGCAGCATCGACATCAGAAATAAGATCTCCTCCAAGAATAATCGCATTTAATTTTTCCCCAAGTTCTGAACCCGTCGCCACTTCCTCGCGAATCAGTTGCCCTGTTCCAAAGGCAGGAATTCCAAGTTCTTTTGAAAGCCGCTCGGCCTGAGTGCCTTTTCCGCTGCCTTGTGGGCCCATGAGAAGAATTTTGTGCATACGACGAAAGTATAACATAGGACCTCTTTTTAGAAAGAAAAAAGAGCCGAAATGGCTCTAGGCCGCAAGTCGCATGCGGGACACAAGACGTCGGTACTGCGGCGGGACGCGCTGACCCAGGGCCAGCTTCTCCTTCGGGAAGAGCCCGATCTGGGCGAGCTCGACGGAGGCGTAATCACCTTCGAAGATGGGCGGGTAGCGGCGCAGGCTCTCGGGCGTCGCGAAACGGCCCAGCGGGCGCATCACGAATCGCGTTGCGAAGTGGGCGAACAGGTTGCTGCTCGTACGAATCGCGCGTTCTCCGCGAGCGATGATCGCCGCGGCGTCTTCGAGAGACTCTGGTGTCACGACAACCTCGTGCATGCCAGCGAAGAAGAACCCGCCGGTCATCCACTCAAGCGCTCTACCCGCTTGTGCGAGCAGACAGCCATCGGGAATCTCAACGAGGAATGGCTCACCTGCGCGTGTCCAGCAGATGAGCGCTCGAATGCCGTTCTTGCCGTGAATCGTAAATGGGTTGAAATCGTAGTGGATTCCTGCCAGAACCTTACCCAAAGTTGGGTTGGTGAAGTCGCTACCGGTCGGGCCCAGGATGTGTGGAGCGCGGACGAACATGCGCGAGAAGGTCTCTCGCTGCATCTTCAAGCCCATCGCCACCACTTCCGCCAGATCCCGCCCCGCGTCGAGCATGCAGTTGCCCCAGGTGTTGAGCGGACCTGCAATACGCTGGAAGCGTGCTGGGACCTTGGCACCGGCGTTGACCTCTGGCCAACGCGAATGCGCGGGACGATCGCCGATGGCCCACATGAACCGCGACTTCGCGTCCGCCTGACCCGGAATGGTCAGAGGTCGATGCTCGGGGCGCAAGCTGGCAACCCACGCAGAATGGTCGAGTGGATACTCGGTCCCCGGCGGGGTCATCCCGAACTGATACCCGCTGTCCTTACCGTCCATCGCTGCCCGCTCCTCGGGCGAAGCGCCGTGGATCTCGAGCATCGTGCGACGAAAGTCCCGCTGCACACCAGGGGTCACTCGCGAGTCGCGCAGACAGATGACCCCGAGGTTCGCGAACTCCTCTGTCGCAGAGACCAGCTCTGCCGCCGTCATGTCACCGCGACGAAACCGATCGAGATCGACGACAGGAATCGTCGGTCGTTCGTACTTGAGTGGAAATTCCATCAAACCCTCCTGTGTGGGCGAACGATCGCCCGAGACCTTCGTCACCCTAACATAGGAAATTCACGGTGACAATTACCACAAAAAATAAAAAGAACCGAAATAAAATCGGTTCCTCTCAACAATTGGTAGACTTCTACTTCAAAAATATTCTAACACAAAACGCGCTTTGGTGCGCGTTTTGTGACTCTTTGCACAGACTCTTATGCGTCGTATTCTCGCATTGTTAGCTGTGCTTCAATTTGCTTCACAGAATCAATCACCACAGCCACAATAATCAGAATGGACGTTCCACCAATGACAAGGTTTGCGTTTCCTGTTGCTTGCTGCACAAGAAGTGGAAGTACAGCAATGATCGCAAGAAATGTGGCTCCCGCAAGAAGCAAGCGATTGGAAACCCAACCGAGATAATCAGACGTATTTTTCCCTGGACGAATCCCTGGAATAAAACCACCTTGCTTTTGGATATTTTCTGCAACTGTTTCTGGCTTGAAGATAACTGCTGTATAAAAATACGCGAAGAGAAAAACGAGTAAGAAGTAGACAATGCCGTAAAACAATTGATTCTGGAATAACTGAAGTGTCCATGTTGCTGCTTCACGCAAAAAGGCCGTACGCGCATTCAAGAAGAACTGGGAGATCACTGTTGGGAATAAAATGATGGAAATAGCGAAAATAATTGGAATCACTCCTGCCATGTTGAGTCGGAGAGGAATGTGAGACGTCACTGCCCCAGAAAGTCGTGCACCTTGAATGTGACGCGCGTATTGCACGGGGATATTTCGTTGGGCTTCGTTCATGACCACGATTCCAATAACAGTCGCGACAGCTGCGGCAACAAACAGGATCAAGGTGATCAACTGACTTTTATCATATACCGCAAACGTTTGACCGAGTAGTGTAGGAAGGCCCGCAACGATACCGGCAAGAATCAAAATAGAAATACCATTTCCAACATGCTTTTCAGAGATAAGTTCTCCGATCCACATAAGAAAAATGCTTCCTGCTGTCATAATCAGAATAGCAAAGAGCATGGAGAAAATACTCGCATTCTGAAAAAATGTACCACTTTGAGACAAAAGAAGAATGAGTCCGTAAGCCTGAATAATAGCAAGTGGAATCGTTGCAAGGCGAGTCCATTGATTGATTTTTTGACGACCTTGTTCTTCTTTCTGCATCTCTTCCATGGAAGGGATAATCATTCCGAGCAACTGAAAAATAATGGAGGATGTGATGTATGGCGCAACCCCCATCGCAACGACGGAAAAACTTTCTAATGTTCCACCAGAAAAAATATTCAGGAGTCCAAAAAATTGATTCTTTGAAAAAAGATCCTCGAGCATGGTCACGTCAACACCAGGAACAGGAATGTGTGCGGCGATACGAAAAATAATCAACATCATGAGAACAAAAAGAAGGCTCATGCGAACCTCTTTTGTTTTCCAGATGCGAATGAGCGTATTCATAATCGTTGACTAAGCGGTGGCAATAATAGTTCCACCCGCTTTCTCAATTTTTTGTTTGGCAGACTCAGAGAACGCACAACCTTCCACAGAAAGTTTTTTCTTCAATGTTCCTGTTCCGAGAATTTTTACTCCTGCGGAAACATCAGACACGAGTCCTTTTGAGAGAAGAATTTTGGGATTGACTTTTGATCCGTTTGGAAATTCCGTATTCAAATCACCAACATTCACCACGTGTGGACGTGGAAGAGTGACTTTGAAACCACGATTCTTTGGTGTAGACAACATCAAGCTACGAAGACCACGCAACTTGAGACCGTTGCGTCCCCCAGAACGTGCGCGTTGACCTTTCACTCCGCGACCAGAATAGCTACCGGTGGAACCTAAACCGCGACCAATGCGCTTTTTGCTTGATCGAGATCCCTTTTTTGGTTTCAGTGTGTGGAGTGATAACGTCATATAATTTTATTCTACAACTTCTGGTTGTTTGGTGATAACAACTTCTTTTTTCTTGGGCACCTTCAACTGTTGAATCGCTTCGAGTGCCGCTCTGGCAATATTGATTTTGTTTGAGGAATTGAGTACGCGTGACACCACATTTGGGACACCTGCATACTCAAACACCAGACGAACGGCTCCTCCTGATTTCAGTCCTGTTCCCTTTGGAGCAGGTTTGATCAAAATCATCGCAGAGCCATATTTGAGAGAGACCGCATGTGGAATCGTGTCTCGATACATCGGAACGGTGATGATATTCTTTTTTGCTTGGCGGTAGGCTTTTTCAACAGCAATTTGGACGTCGATTCCTTTAGCAACTCCCAGACCGACTTTTCCTTTTTTATCACCAATAATGAGTGCGCATCGAAACGACATACGTTTTCCTCCAGCCGTCACACGAGTCACGCGTGCCAAATCTAAAATCTTTTGTTCGTATTCGCGAACTTGTTGCTGAGGTTTATTGCCACGTGGACGGCCATTTCCTCCACGGCCTCCGGCACCTCCACCACGCTGAGCTCCACTTCCCCCAGATTTCTGTCCACGATCTGTGGGACGTGCTGCTGGACGTTTTGCAGGAGCTTCCGCTGGTGCTGTTTTTGTTGCGATGTCGTCAGTCATATCTTTAAAAATTCAATCCACCTTCTCGAGATCCGTCCGCAAGAGCAGCGACACGGCCGTGATAGCGGTATGACCCGCGATCAAATACCACTTCCTTAACTCCAGCGGCGATTGCTTTTTCTGCAAGCTTCTTTCCTACTTCCTTTGCAATCTCCATAGGTTTCCCTTTTGAAGTCACCTCTTTATCAGAAGCAGCCGCGAGTGTTTTTCCCACGACATCATCGATAAGCTGGGCATAAATATGTTTCAAGCTTCGCTTCACGCTCAAACGTGGCCGCATTGCGGTTCCTTGAATGCGTGCACGTGTGCGATGGGCACGACGTGTTGCGTTTGCTCGTTTTTTCTTTGCGTTCATCTGCATATTCTATTCACCAGATTTCTGGGCTTTACCAGCTTTACGACGAATAACTTCATCGATGTACTTAATTCCCTTGCCTTTGTATGGCTCTGGTTTACGAATTTTTCGAATGCGTGCAGCCATTTCACCCACAAGCTGCTTGTCAATTCCTCGTAAGGTAATCACGTTGGCTTCTACAGATGCCTCCATTCCATCTGGAATGGCGAAAGGAACAGGGTGGGAATATCCCACATTGAGGACAAGATTTTTCCCCTGCATGTTTACCTTATAACCAACACCGTTCACTTCTAATTTTTCAGAAAAACCTTCTGTTGTTCCGATAATCATGTTCTGCAAAATGGCGCGAGTCGTTCCCCATTGAGATCGCTCTTTTTTATCGAGCTCATTCACAACAGTCACACTCATGATTTTTTGATCATCTTCCTGCCCGAGCACAACCTGAACAAGCGGGCTCAACAAACAGGTGAGCTCTCCTTTTGGTCCTTTGACAGAAACCAAGGAGCCGTTGACCGAAGCGTCAACGCCATTTGGAATCAGGATTGGTTTTCTTCCTACACGGGACATATGGATGATTAAACGATTTATGCTTAGAACACCTCACACACAACTTCTCCCCCCAAACGACGCGCGCGCGCTTCTTTGTTTGTCATGAATCCGTTTGGTGTAGAGATAATCGCGATACCCAATCCGGAAAGCACGCGAGGCAAATCAGAGGCTTTTGTGTATACTCGCAACCCCGGTTTACTCACTCGCTTGATCATGCGGATACGCGGTTCATTCTGCTCGTATTTCAATTCGATGTGAATCATCGGAAACTTTCCTTCTGTGACCTGTTCGACTTTTCGAACATAGCCTTCGCTTTCCAAAATTTTTGCAATATGAAACTTCACCTTTGAAAATGGAAGGGTGAGCTCTATTTTTTTTACAGCCTGCGCGTTACGAATACGCGTGAGCATGTCTGAGATTGGGTCTGTCATCATACAATTTACCAACTTGACTTTCTAATTCCTGGAATTTCTCCACGGTTTGCAAGCTCTCGAAAACAAATACGACACAGCCCGAACATTCGCATAAAACTGCGGTTTCGACCACAGCGCCAGCAACGATTAACGATCCGTGTGCTGAACTTTGGTTTCTTTTTAGATTTTGCGATTTGATTTTCGGTTGCCATACTTAGTCGTTCTTGAGTGGAAGACCCAGTTGGGTCAATAAAGTTTTTGCTTCCGCATCTGTCTTTGCACTTGTGGCAATGGTCACTTGTAATCCGTGAAGCACTTCGGTCTCCTCTGCATGGATCTCAGGGAACGAAATCTGTTCTTTGAAACCGATCGAGTAGTTTCCTTGACCGTCAAAGGCTTTGGGAGAAAGTCCTCGGAAGTCTCGCACGCGAGGCATGCTAATCTTGAAGAGCTTTTCCAAAAAATCCCACATGCGTTTTCCTCGAAGCGTCACTTTCATTCCGACAATCATTCCTTCTCGAATCTTGAATGTCGCAAGAGAAATACGTGCTTTTGTCTTCACGGGTTTTTGTCCGGTAATCCGTATCAACGTTTTTTCCGCAGCTTCCAGAAAACGCGCGTCCTTGAGTCCGGGTCCAAGACCAATATTAAGTGTGACGGATTGCACAACAGGCACCGCGTTGACATTTTTGTAGCCGAATTGCTCCTTCAACTTTGGAGCAACTTCTTTTTTATAAAACTCTTTCATGGCCATATAGATTATTCAATGTCCTCGACACCCTTACCTGTGTGAATCACACGAATCTTCTGTTTCTTTCCATCCTGATCAATAAATTTGTACCCGACTCGTCCAGCTTTTCCACTCTTTGGTGATACCAACTGCACATTAGAAACATGCATCGGTGAAGGAAACTGAATCTTCTGTCCAGGCTGATCCTTTCTTCCGCGCAAGTGACGTGTCATCACATTAAGTCCTTCAACAACAACACGTTCAAGCTTAGGAAAGACCTGTAGGACTTTCCCCTCTTTGCGCTTATCTTTCCCCGAAAGAATTCGGACTTTGTCTCCAGTTTTGATCTTCATATTAGAGCACCTCGGGAGCGAGTGAGATAATCTTTGTAAAACCCATTGTGCGAAGCTCGCGTGCGATGGGACCAAAAATACGTGTTCCTTTTGGTTCTTTTGATTTTTTATCAATGATCACCGCTGCATTTTCATCGAAACGGATATAGCTTCCATCTTTTCGACGAATTTCCTTTCGGGTACGAACAATGACCGCTGTCACCACATCGCTCTTCTTGACGTTTGCGTGTGGAACAGCTTCTTTCACCGCAGCAACAACAAGATCACCGATGCTGGCATACCGCTTTTGGTAACCACCAAGCACACGAATGACTTGTAGTTTTTTTGCTCCCGTGTTATCTGCCACGCCGAGCATTGTTCGTAACTGAACCATATAATTTAGTATTTTGAATCTCAATCAGATTATTCCTTCTTTGCCGCTTCCTTATTCAGGACACGCCATCGTTTTGTCTTTGAAAATGGTCGGCATTCTTGAAAGTTCGCCTGTTCTCCAATCTTATAGCTATTATGCTCATCGTGCACATGATACTTTTTGCTTCGCACGTAGCGCTTTCCATACTTTGGGTGAACCACGGTTCGATCAACACGAACTACGATGGTTTTTTCCATCTTGTCGGAGACAACGGTCCCGTTCAGTGTACGTCGAGTTGTATGTGTTGATTTCATACGTGTGGTTGGGAGAGCAATGTGTTGATGCGTGCGACCGTTTTTTTCACTTCTCGGATCTCACGCACATCGGTCAATTGATTGGCAGAGCGCTTAAAGGAAAGTTCTTTGAGATGCGCGTGCGCATCTGCAAGATCTTTTTTCAACGCATCCGGTGTTTTCTGTCGAAGTGTTTTCAGATCCATATTATTCTTCTCGACTAATGATCTTTGTCTTCACTGGAAGTTTATGGCTTGCAAGTGTCAGTGCGGCATGTGCGAGCTCTTCACTGATTCCACCCATTTCAAACATCACAGTCCCTGGACGCACAACGGATACGTAGTGATCCACCGCACCCTTTCCCTTTCCCATAGGCATTTCAGAACCTTTGCTTGTCACGGGTTTGTCTGGGAAAATACGAATCCAAACCTTTCCACCACGCTTGATGGCGCGCGTCATTGCACGACGGGCAGCCTCAATCTGACGTGAAGTGACCCACGATTCGCTTGTGGCTTTCAGACCATGGGAGCCAAAGGCAACCGAAGTCTTTTGTGTCGCAACGCGTTTACCGCGTCCACGACCTTTGTGCCACTTTCGATGTTTTACTTTTTTGGGCATTAACATACGTGTCGAAAACGTTCACCGATCTTTTAATCTATTCTTCGAAAACCTCACCTCGATTAATCCAGACTTTGATTCCGATTGCTCCCCACATCGTGCGAGCTGTCACAGAGGCAAAATCAATGTCTGCGCGTAAACTGTGCAACGGAGTCTTTCCTTGGGCGATTCCTTCGCGTCGAGCAATATCACTTCCATTTAATCGACCTCCGATCGCAACCTTCACTCCTTGTGCACCGCCTTTCATCACGCGCTCAATCGCCATTTTCATCACACGACGAAATGGCATACGCTTTTCAATTTCTGCAGCGATCTGTTGTCCGACCACTTGTGCGGAGAGAGACGGACGCTGAAGTTCTTTGACATTAATACTGATCACCGCTCGCTTTCCTGGATAAAACTTTGTTTTGAGTTTCTTGACCATTTCCTCAATTCCCGCACCCGCACGACCAATGACAATTCCAGGTTTGGCCGCGAAGATATTGATCTTCAGGTCGAGGCGTGAGCGTTCCATTTCAATCCGGTCAATCAAGGCTTCTTTGAGTTCCTTTTTGAGAAACGCGCGAATCTCGACATCTTCCTGAAGTAAGGATCGAAACTGTTTCGGATTCGAAAACCAAGCCGCGTCCCAACCCTGGCTGACTCCAATACGGAATGCTCGTGGATTTACTTTATTTCCCATATGCGGTTATGACTTGGTTTGAGCTACAGTTTTTGCTTTTTTTACTTTTGGTTCCTTTTCTTCAAGAACAATCGAGATGTGTGTGCTGCGTTTGCGGATTGGTGCCGCTCGTCCATGAGCACGTGGCATTGATCGATGAAGTGTCGGACCCTCGTCTGCAGCAATAGTTTTCACAAACAACTTTTGTTCATCAAGTTGAAAGTTGTGTGTTGCGTTTGCGATGGCAGAATTCAAAAGCTTAAGCACAGGAAGCGCTGCGGCTTTTTTCATGAACTGAAGTTGTACCTGCGCTTCTTTCACACGCTTCCCTCGAATCACGTCTACAACCAGACGAACCTTTCGAGAGGAGATATGAATGTGTCGCGCTTTTGCTTTGACTTCCATAAATTACTTTTTCTCTGGTTCCTTTTGAATCTTTCCACCGTGGCGAATAAACTTACGTGTCGGAGAAAATTCTCCAAGTTTGTGTCCGACCATATTCTCGACCGCACGAACTTTGATGAAATCTTTTCCGTTATGAACGGCGAAGGTAAATCCAACCATCTCAGGCGTAATCGTAGAAGATCGTGCCCAGGTTTTGATTGGTGTTGGATCGCCCTGCTTCTTCTTTCCAATTTTCTTCAGAAGCTTTGGGTGAACGTATGGTCCTTTTTTGAGGCTACGTGACATATCTTATTTACCGCCGACAAATCGTCCTTTCTTTCGACGTTTGATAATGAGTTGATCAGACGCTTGCTTCTTACGTGTCTTCACACCAAGCGCTGGTTTTCCAGAAGGTGTTTTTGGATGCTTAAGTCCGATTGGGTTACGCGCTTCTCCTCCTCCGTGTGGGTGATCAACTGGGTTCATCACTTTTCCACGAACCGTTGGACGGATTCCACGATGACGTGTGCGTCCTGCTTTTCCCCAACGAATGAGCCGACGATCAGGGTTTGAGGTTTGACCAATGGTCGCCATACACTGTTTAGGAACCATACGCACCTCACCAGAAGGAAGTTTGATTGTGGCGTAAGATCCTTCGACAGCCATCAGCTGTGCCATTGTTCCTGCCCCACGAACGAGCTGCGCTCCTTTTCCTGGTTTCAGCTCAATGTCGCTAATTTCCATACTGATCGGGATGAACTGCAATGGGAAACGGTTTCCTGTTTGAATTTCACCCTTCTCTTTGGAAGAAACAACTTTGTCACCGACTTTCAAACCAAGTGTGGCAACCATATATCGCTTTTCTCCATCTGCGTAGTGCAGAAGGGCGATACGTGCACCACGTCCTGGATCGTATTCAATAGAGGCAATCGTGGCGGGAACATTGAACTTATCACGCTTGAAGTCGATCAATCGCACACGGCGTTTTGCTCCACCTCCACGATGGCGTACGGTAATCTTTCCATTGGTACGACCTGCGTGTTGTTTTCGATGGATCGTCAACTTACGCTCAGGTTCTGAGCGTGTAATATCTTCAAACGTATCCACGCTTGAAAGACGACGACCGGCTGTAGTTGGTTTGTAGCGTTTAACTGGCATAGCGTTTAGACCCCTTCGTAGACTTCAATGGTTTTACCTTTTGGAAGTGTTACAATAGCCTTTTTCCAATCCTTTCTCTTTCCAGAAGTACGTCCAAAGCGAACGACTTTTCCTTCCACAGATTGAATATTCACAGACACGGGTGTCACTCCATACATGGCGCGAATGGCACTGCGTACTTGAATTCGATTCGCTGCTTTATCAACACAGAAAACATACTGACCGATTGAAGCGAGGTGCGCGGCTTTTTCTGTAACCATTGGGCGCAAAATAAGATTCGCTCCCATAGCATCCGCCTTCATCGTTGCCCCGCTTTTCTTCTCAACAGATTTTGCTGGCGTTTTCTTTTCAGCAACCTTCGTTTCTGTCTTGTCTGTATTTTCTTTTTTGGATTTGAAGATAGCCATATACTTATGCGCGCTTATACATCTGCGTCAAAAAATCAATGCCATCTTTAGAGATAAGAACCTGTGGCTTCTTGAGGAGTTCCACAATGTTCAGTGCGTTGATAGGCAATGTTTTGATGTTGGACATGTTCCGTGCCGCAAGCGAAACCTGTCGGTTGGTTGGCTCCACCAGAATCAATGTTTTCTTTCCGGTGATTGGAAGTTTAGAAAGAAGACTTGTGAGATTTTTTGTTTTTCCATCCAATGCCTGTAAAGAATCTACAGCCAAAAGATTTCCATTATTCACCTTGTCTGAAAGAACCATCGCGAGCGCTTTTCGGCGTGCTTTTCGGTTCATCTTGAGACTAAAGTTTCGTGTGTTGCGTGGTCCAAATGTAATTCCACCACCTGACCAAATCGGAGATCGGCGTGAACCGTGACGAGCACGTCCTGTTCCCTTTTGCTTCCAAGGTTTTTTTCCTGTTCCTTGGACTTCGCTGCGATCTTTGGTGTGGGCAATCGCAACACGTGAATTTGCCATGTGAGCCACAACAGCCTCATGCACAAGAGAAGGATTCACGGACACCTCGAACAATGACGCGTCGAGTTCGACTTGTCCGACATCCTTACCTTCTTGGTTGAAAAGCGTTACACGTGCCATATCATTTTTGTTGGGCGTGATTTGATGAGAACAAGTCCACCGCGTGCTCCTGGGATGGCTCCTTTTATGGCGATGGTATTCGTTTGAGGATCAACAGAAATAATCTCAAGGTTCTTCACCGTCACACGAGCATCGCCCATATGTCCACCCATTCGGTGTCCTTTGATAACCTTTCCTTGTCGTTGGGACGCAATAGAACCAGGCATACGCGCTTGATCTTTTGTTCCGTGTGTTGCGCGCTTTCCGTGAAATCCATGACGCTTCATAACACCGGCGAACCCACGACCTTTTGAAAAACCAACGATATCAACCATTGTTCCTGGCTCAAATGCTTCAACTCGCACTTCGTTTCCACGAGTCAGCTCAGTCTTTTCAACGCGAAATTCTCGAAGAGTTCCGACTTGTGGCAAATCCTTGAGATGACCCGCATCTGGTTTGTTCAAATTTTTTGCGATTCCCACCCCAAGTTGAACGGCTGTGTAGCCATCTTTCTCTTGTGTGCGAATCTGGGCAACCGTATTTGGTTCTGCCTTCACAAGGGTAACGGGAACAACGGTTCCGTCTTCCTTGAACTGTTGGGTCATTTCGATTTTACGTCCGATGATAAATGCCATATTCAACTAGCGTGAAGAGTAAACTCTCTATTGCTTTGGTTGCAATAAAAGCTAGAAGTCGAACGCGAATGTGAATCATTCACGACCAACTCCTAGCCTCAAACATCTCCAATTCAAGATGAACTGGTCTGGTTTAGAGGAAAATATAAATTGAATGAATACACGACTCCCAACGAATCTTTTAAAGCTCAGGAAGGTTTTCCGTGAGGATCTTTCTTCCTTGTTTGCAAGATCGTAGTCAAGGGTAGTCGCAGACTTACACACACAATGGATTGTGAGCAAAAGTCTGCGACTACCCTATGGTTACTTATGTTTTGATTTCGACGTCTACACCCGCTGGCAAATTCAGACTCATCAGAGCATCAATGGTTTTGTCTGTCGATTCCAGAATATCGATCAAGCGCTTGTGAACCCGCATTTCGTACTGATCACGTGAGTCCTTGTGAACGAATGTCGATCGGTTCACGGTGTACTTCCGTTTTTCTGTTGGAAGTGGCACCGGTCCGACAACTTTCGCTCCGGAGCGTTCAGCCGTTTTAATGATGGTCTGCGTCGCCTGATCAATGATCTTGTTATCGTATGCTTTGATCTTGATGCGGATGCGAGACTTCTCTTCTTCAGTTTTCTTTATGTCTGGCACAGGAGGTAAGAAAGAACGGAAAAGGATAAATTACTTGAGAATCTTTGTGACAACTCCTGCTCCAACCGTGTGTCCACCTTCGCGGATGGCGAAAGACATCTTTTCTTCAATAGCTGTTGGTTGGATGAGGTGGATGGTGAGGTTTAATGTATCTCCAGGCATGACCATTTCTGTTCCTTCTGGAAGAATCACTTCACCCGTGACATCTGTGGTTCGAATGTAGAATTGTGGCTTGTATCCTTTGAAGAATGGCTTGTGACGTCCACCCTCTTCCTTTGTCAGGGCGTATACCTCTGCCTCGAATTCTGTGTGAGGGGTAATGGAGCCTGGTTTTGCAAGCACCATTCCGCGCTCAACATCTTCTTTCTTGATACCGCGCAAAAGGATTCCAGCATTGTCTCCCGCACGACCTTCTGTGAGCTGTTTGTTGAACATTTCAATTCCAGTCACGACTGTTTTGCGAGGATCTTCGTGAATTCCGACCAATTCGGCTTCTTCGTTGATTTTCACGGTTCCGCGTTCAATACGACCAGTCACCACAGTTCCTCGACCTTCGATGGAGAACACATCTTCAATAGGCATGAGAAGTGGCTTCTCTGTGTCGCGAATTGGCTCTGGAATGTAAGTATCAAGAGCGTTCACGAGATCCATGATGCACTTTGTCGCTGCATCGTCTGTTGGATTTTGAAGGGCTTTGAGTGCAGAACCACGGATCACAGGCACTTCATCGCCTGGGAATTTGTACTGTTTGAGAAGATCGCGAACTTCCTCTTCGACGAGGTCGATGAGCTCTGGATCATCTACTTGATCAACTTTATTCAAAAATACCACAATTGCGGACACTCCAACTTGATGCGCAAGAAGGATGTGCTCACGTGTTTGTGGCATTGGACCGTCAGCAGCAGACACAACCAAAATGGCTCCATCCATTTGAGCGGCTCCGGTAATCATGTTTTTAATGTAGTCCGCGTGACCTGGACAGTCGACGTGCGCATAGTGACGCTTGTCAGACTCGTATTCACAGTGAGCGGTGGCAATGGTAATTCCACGCGCCTTTGACTCTGGAGCTTTGTCGAGATCATCGACTCCTTTGCTTTGTGCCGTCATTCCTTTGGCGTTCAAAACTGCCAAAAGAGCCGCCGTTGTGGTGGTTTTACCGTGGTCGACGTGACCGATGGTGCCGACGTTCACGTGCGGCTTATTTCGTTGAAAAACTTCAGCCATAATAAAATTTTTAGGGACTTTTTTGATAGGTTACAAGACGTGCGGAACTATAGCAGAACCCTTTAAAACACGCAAGTCTGGGGGGCGCGGGTTATAAACAGGGTTTCCACAATTTTACTCAACGGGTTCCAGATAAAATTGTTCCTCCCCCAACTCGTCATCTTGAGCCTGTTTTTCTGCTATTTTTTCTGGTTCTGGAACATTTTCAGAGATCTTCTGCGTTTCCTCAAGCGCAGCTTTGACGTTGCGCTGCGCAAAAACCTGATATTGACGCTCTAAATCTGCAAGCTCCTCTTCGTTCATCTGCCCTGGATCCCACGTTTCTCCTTCTTCATTGGCGGGTTTCATGGCTTCCCAGATATTTTCTGGGGCAGGATCTTCTGCTTTCGTAGAAGGATGCTCTTCTGGCTCCCTCTCAAAGTCGGAAACATCTTCTTCAAATTCCATCTCACCTGTGACATCAAGCAGCATTTCATACTGATCGATATCCATCACGACATAGACATCCTCCGCATCCGGATCTGTCACAATCATGGTGTCACCCGTACGACGTACGAGATCCAAAATTCGACGAAATTGATCTTTCATATTGGGAAAATTAGGTTCCGGCATTGTAACGTAGGTACCAGTGATGTCAAGAAAAAAAATGAACCTTAAAAAGCCTGTATATAGGTCTTTTCTGCCTATTTTCCTTGACACAAACTCTCTTTTCTGATATTCTGCTTTCTTGTGCGTTTCTCGTGAAGCTTATCTCACAGATCACATCTGAACCAATTCAGCACAAGGACGAAGAAGATGAACAGGATGAAATTACATTGTAAGCCTGAAACAAACCTTCCTTATTCAGATGAAAACACTCTCGGGTTCGCCCGGGAGTGTTTTGTTTTACGACTTCTCTATGATTTCTTTTATCCTTGGAAATTTCTTTTGATAATCTGCAAACTCTCTGAGTTGACCGCGTGCGCGTGCAAGATTGTGCTGCGCACGAGTCTCATATCGTTTTTCATCCCAACCGAAGTAATAATCCTCAAAATAATCCGTTAAAAAACGACAAGCAAGCTCGAGGGTAATCGTTCCGATCACCTGTGGAACACGGTCCAACTCTTTTTTTGTGAGAAGTCTATGTATCCCTTCTTGATAGCCTTTCCACGCAGCGGTAAATAACGGAAGCGAAAACGTATTGCGTGAATCATCTTCTTTTTTCCCACACCAGGATCGAAACGCATCACCCAGATCAAGCAATGGGGACCCGCGTTTACAGGTATCTAGATCAATCACGGCCGTTGCCCTGCCTGTTCCATCAAAAAGAATATTCGAAATTTTTGGATCTCCGTGAATGACACGCATCGGAAGATCCTTTGGTAAAAAATATCGTGGAAGTTCCTGCGTGATCAGATTCACCTCAGATTCTACCTCCTTAAATGCGAAAGAATTTTTGAATTTTTTTGTAACCTGGATAAAGTGACGATAGATTTTTTCTGTTTGGTGAAGAGCGAGTTTCGATTTGAATCGAAAAGGGATCTCGTTCATTGCACGATGAAATTTTCCGTAGATCTTTCCGGATTCTTTGGCCATCCGTGGATTTTTCAAAACCTCAAACGTTCGACCGGGTAATTTTGTTTGTGCCCGCCAAACGTATTTTCCTTGCGTGGCCAGGACAGAACCTTTCTTTGTCAGAACACAATGCGGTGCATGGAATTCCTGTTTCGCTAAATAATTTGTGACAGCATAAAAATCTTCCGCGATCTGCACAGAAGAAAGAATAGGATGTAAACGCTGCATGATATACTGTCCTTGATCCGTTTCCACACGAAACGTTTGGTGAATAAGGCCAGACGAAATAGGAACAATCCGTTTCACATTGCCAAAGGAGTACTGGCGCAGTACGGAGGTGGGAATAGAATTTTTCATATGAATGTCATTCTTCTTGCAGCGATGATTGGAATTATCGCTTTACTCGTCCTGTGCGTCGTGTCCCTCTTTTGGTTTGGTGGTCTTCTTCTGCCAATTTTTTATCGAGGCGGACCGTTTGTTCCAACCTCCACCCAAACAGTCAAACACATGGTCGCGCTTGCCAAGCTCACCGCCGAAGATCATGTGGCAGATCTCGGTTCTGGTGATGGACGACTCTTATTTGCCGCAATACAGGCAGGAGCAAAATCCGCGCACGGATACGAAATCCATCCAATCTTAGTGATGTACTCAAACCTACTCGCGCGTCTCAAAAGAATACAAGACAAAGCACACACATTCAAACAATCTTTTTGGGATGCAGACATGACACAATATAACGTTGTGCTTTTATATCAGCTTCCAAAACCCATGCAGGCACTGAGTCAAAAATTGCAAAGAGAGCTTCCTCACGGGGCACGCATCGTGGTGCACGCCTTCCCGTTTGATGACTGGGAACCTGTTCTCACAGAAGGAAAAATCTACGTGTACGAAAAGAAGTAAAATCCGCCGGACAAAAAACCAGAGCCTGAGCTCTGGTTTTTTCTTGTTTCTTTTTTAATCTCTCTTTGGTCCACCTCCACGCTTTTCGACAATTTCTTTAGCGACGTTAGATGGCACAGGTTCGTAGTGATGAAACTCCATGGAGTAACTTGCGCGACCTTGTGTCATGGAACGAAGAGATGTGGCGTAGCCGAACATTTCGGCAAGTGGCACAAACGCTTCGATCACCTTGAGTCCTGGTCGATCATGCATTTGTTGAATCTGACCTCGCTTTGAGTTCAAGTCTCCCACAACACTTCCCATGAAATCTTCTGGGGTAATTGCTTCGACTTTCATCATTGGCTCAAGAATATCGACACCGGCTTTGCGTGCGGCATCTTGAAAGGCCATGGAACCAGCGATTTTAAACGCGGCTTCGGAAGAGTCCACTTCGTGAAAACTTCCATCGGTCAAAATAATTTTTACGTCAAGCAATGGGTATCCAGCCATGACTCCGCGAGCCGCGGCTTCACGAGCACCTTTTTCAATTGGTTTGAAGAATTCACGTGGAACGGTTCCACCCTTGATCACTTCCTCGAATTCAATTCCAGATCCGGCAGGAAGTTTTTCGATGGTGAGCAAACAGTGTCCATATTGACCACGACCACCGGTCTGACGAATGTACTTTCCTTCTCCATCCGCATTTCCTTTGATGGTTTCGCGGTAAGAAACCTGTGGTTGACCCACATTACACTCCACGTTGTATTCACGCTTCATGCGATCCACGAGAATGTCGAGATGCAATTCTCCCATTCCAGAAATAATGATCTGGTTGGTTTCTTCGTCGGTACGAACATGAAAAGTCGGATCTTCTTCCGCGAGTTTCTGAAGAGCGATTCCCATCTTCTCTTGATCGACTTTTGTTTTTGGTTCGATCGCGATGGAGATAACTGGTTCTGGAAAACTAATCGCTTCGAGCAAGATTGGATTCTCTGGATCACAAAGCGTGTGACCAGTGAACGTATCTTTGAGTCCGACCATGGCGGCAATATCTCCCGCAAACACTTCGCTGACTTCTTCGCGTTGGTTGGCATGCAAGCGCACGATACGTCCGACACGTTCGCGATTTCCGGTTGTTGAATTGAGCAAGTAAGAACCAGCAGTAAGCATTCCGGAATAGACGCGGAAAAATGCGAGTTTACCTACATAAGGATCTGCAGCGATTTTGAAGGCAAGAGCGGTGAATGGATCTGAATCACTTGCATGGCGTGTGAGATGTTTGTCGTGATCTTCTGGATCCACACCCGTAATCGCAGGACAATCGAGTGGACTTGGAAGGTACGCAACAATGGCGTCCAAAAGCTGCTGGACCCCTTTGTTCTTAAGCGCAGACCCACACATCACTGGCACAAAGTCGTTGGCAATGGTTGCACGTCGAATCACGACATTGATTTCCTCTTCCGTGATTTCCTGGCCACCCAAATACTTTTCCATCAAGGCCTCATCGTTTTCACACACCGCATCCATGAGTTTCACGCGGTACTCCTGAGAAATCTTCTTTAAATCTTCTGGAATTTCTGATTCCTCAATATCTTTTCCAAGATCATCCTTGAAGACAAATGCACGCATCTTCAAGAGGTCGACAATCCCGGCAAAGTTTGCTTCGGCTCCAATCGGAAGTTGAATGGGATGCGCATTCTTGGTGAGACGATCGTGAACAGACTTCAAATCTTTGTAGAAATCCGCGCCGGTTCGATCGAGTTTGTTGATAAAACAAATGCGAGGCACTTTGAAATCATCCGCGTAGCGCCAGTTTGTTTCGGATTGTGGTTCTACTCCGGCAACTCCATCAAATACAGCAACTCCCCCATCGAGCACACGCATGGAGCGCTTCACCTCAACGGTAAAATCGATGTGTCCTGGGGTATCAATCAAATTCATGCGGTGATCTTTCCAGTAACAGGTTGTGGCAGCAGCCGTGATAGTGATTCCACGCTCGCGTTCCTGTTCCATCCAGTCCATGGTTGTGGCGCCGTCATGAACTTCACCAATTTTGTGTTTGCGACCTGTGTAAAACAACACGCGTTCGGAAACGGTTGTTTTTCCCGCATCAATATGTGCAAAGATTCCAAAGTTACGAACTTTTTCAAGGGGGTATTCTCTAGGCATAAAGGAATGAAGCGAGAGAAGTTAAGGAAGAAGAAACAAAATTTAACGTGCGAAGTGAGCAAACGCGCGGTTTGCTTCGGCCATTTTTTGAACATCTAATTTCTTTTTCACGGCGTCCCCTTCGCTGTTTGCGGCAGCCAAAAGTTCATCGGCGAGCTTTTCTGCCATACGACGTCCTTTTTTGGCACGGGCAGAAATAAGGATCCAGCGAAACGCCAAAAGGTAGCGGCGTTCACCGCGTACACTCATTGGGATCTGGTAGTTGGCTCCACCGACACGCTTACTCTTCACCTCAAGAGAAGGCATGACATTTTTAAGCGCGAGCTCAAAGGTTTCAATCGGACTCTGCTTTGTTTTTGCGTTGATAATATCGAAAGCATCGTAAACAACCGTTTGTGCAATCGATTTCTTTCCATCTTTCATCAAATAATTGACGAGTTTGGAAACCTGGATGTTGGCAAATTTTGGATCTGCAACAATTTCACGTTTTGGAGCTTGCTTCCCGCGCATATCTTTTATTCGTTTAGGTGGATTTTCTTCCTCCGTGCGAACGGAGTACTCCGCCTTTTAATTATTTCTTCTTGGCTTTTGCTTTCTTGGCTCCGTATTTTGAACGACCTTGTTTTCGTCCATCAACGCCTTGGGTGTCATACACTCCACGAACGATGTGGTAGCGCACACCAGGAAGATCTTTCACACGTCCACCACGAATCATGACGATGGAGTGTTCCTGAAGGTTGTGGCCTTCTCCGCCGATGTAGGCGTTAACTTCCATGCCGTTTGAAAGACGCACACGGGCAATCTTACGAATAGCAGAGTTTGGTTTCTTTGGAGTCATGGTGGTGACCTTCACACACACGCCGCGTTTAAACGGACTCCCTTCTGGATAGTCGGTGCGCTTACGATGTAAAGAATCGTAAGTGAATTGCAAGGCAGGCGACTTAGACTTTGTGGGCTTTGTGCCGCGGCCTTTGCGAATAAGTTGGTTGATTGTAGGCATAAAATTCGACCGAACAGTACCATTCGAGTCAAAAAGCGTCAATAGGATTAGGGGAAAAGGCCACCAAAATATCCCAGGCAGCTGTGGCCGATAAATCCATTACAGATCGCGTATGCCGGCTTTGCAATGAAGAAGAAAACATCGATATTTGTCAGAATCGAGATGAAAACGGCGAGCAAAAGAATTTGCGGACCACGGACCGCGACAAAGGTGCGGAGAGATTCGTATTTTGGATCATCAAAAAGCGCGAAGAAGAGTTTTGAGCCGTCGAGCGGATGAATTGGGATGATGTTAAAAAGCAACATGAACAAATTCAAGATGATCATCAGAAACAAAAAGGCTGTGAGGAGATTTGAAGGACCAAACGAGACGAGACTGAATCGAAACAGAACACCGGACAAAAGAGCGAGGACTAAATTCGCCGCAGGACCCGCAATGGCAATGGCAACAGAATCCCATTTTGGGTTTTTGAGATTGTACGGATTAAACGGCACTGGCTTTGCCCAACCAAACCCAAACAACAAAAGCGGGATCAAACCCATCAGATCCAAATGCGCCAGAGGATTCAGTGTGAGTCGCCCTTCACGCTCTGCCGTGCGATCGCCGAGCAGCATGGCCACAAAGGCGTGTGCAAATTCATGGAGGGTGAGGGAGGCCAAAATCGCCAGAGCCCAGGCAAGCCCAATCGCTGGCGACGCAAAAATAAGATTTAAAAACATACTCTTCTTAAAATTGTAAAAATTAGTTACTCACGACGCGTTTAATCTGCGCACCAATGCCGAGCAATTTTTCTTCCAAACGCTCGTATCCGCGATCTAGATGCTCAATTCCACTTAAAAGAGAGGTTCCTTCTCCCACCAAGGCAGCGACGACAAACGCGAGTCCCGCACGAATATCTGGAACCACGACTTCTGCCGCATGAAGCGGTGTCGGACCCGTGACCACAGCGGAGTGTTTATAATTTTGTCCTTTGAAACGACACTCGATTTCTCCTAAGCAGTTACTAAAAAGGGTGATGTTGGCTCCCATTTTATTGAGCGCTTGGGTGTACGCAAATCGTTCTTCATAAACCGTTTCGTGCACAACAGAAATGCCTTTTGCTTGTGTCAGCACGACTACAAGCGGCTGTTGCCAATCGGTCATGAATCCTGGATGTGTATCTGTTTCGAGTTCGACACCTGTGTACTGATCGCCCCCCTTAAACAAAATTCCATCAGGACTCACCTGATATTCCCCACCGATGCGTCGAACGGTATTAAGAAAGGTCATGAGATGTTCATGTTGTGCGCCACGGACAAAAATTTCGCCGTGCGTTCCAAGCGCCATACAGGCATATGAAACCGCTTCGTTGCGATCAGGCAACACAGAAACGGTTGTGCCGTGCAATTTTTCCACTCCCAAAATTTCAATCGAACGTCCCGCATTCATCTGGATAATGGCGCCCATGTCTTGGAGCATCATGATGAGTGTCAGAATTTCTGGTTCGCTCGCTGCATTACGAATCGTGGTGCGGCCTTCCGCAAGAACACCGGCAAGAATAGCGGTTTCTGTGGCACCGACAGATGGGTACGGAAGTTCAATCAGTGCTCCTTTCAATCGTTTTTTTGTGGTTGCGTGATAGCCTTCCGCACTTTCTTCAATCTGCGCGCCCATTTTTTGAAGCGCTCGAACGTGAAAATCCACCGGACGTGGACCAATCTGATCTCCCCCAAGAAACGGAACGAACACTTCGCCTGTGCGATGCAACAGTGGAGCGAGCGTTAAAATGCCGATTCTGTTTTTTGGAGAAAGCGTTTGAACAGAGCTTGTGGCAATCGTAGAGGTGGTCGTCTGAAGCGTGTGTTCGTCTTTCCAAATAATTTGCGCCCCGATCGTTGTAATGATGTCTTGCGTAATCTGTGTCTCGTGTTGACGCGGAACATTTTGCAAAACAACCGGCTCGTCGGTGAGCAAGCTGGCGATCATCATTTTAGAAGCGGCATTCTTCGTGCCTGAGAGCGTAACTTCCCCAAAAAGAGGCTTCCCGCCTGTGATGTGAAATGTTTCCATAAGCGCCATTAGGATACCTTTTTTTTCAGAGAAGTCAATCAACTACACGAAAAATTTTCCCACAAAATAAACCGTGCTTACCGCAAGAAACATCGGAAAAATCCAATCAACATAATTTAAAAACCATCGGTCGCCGCTATAGAGATATCCAAAGACAAGAAGCTCCAAAAACCCCACAACACAAATCGCAATGACGGCTGTGGCGAAGACGGAAAACGTGGAGAAAAAAGAAAAGTAAATAGCGAAGATGATCGCAAACGTCGCGATCACACACAGGTAATGAAAGAAGATGAATTTCTTGCGTGAAAAAGAATGCGCATTGTTCACAAACACCTCAACAAGCAACCAAGCGATGAATGCGTGGAGTGCGATGAGTAAGATGTCGAAAAACAACATCATAATGTTCGTCTTTGGATTTGCGGCATGTAAAGACCTTTCCCTTCTCGCTTCCACCACGCGCCCGTTTCGCGACGTTCATCCATGGTCGTAAAGGTATATTCGTACAACGCTGCGCGAATGTACCTTGGACGAGATCCGTGGAATGGGTCGTTTGCGAGCAGAGACAAGACGTCCGGTGAGGCGTTGAGCAACTGAGTCGCGAATTTTAAGAACCAAGGATTCTGTTCATAGGAAGAAAGCGCGGCAAACCACATTTGCCAATCCAATCGTGGTTGATAGGGCGCGATCACCGGTGGATGTCGCATCACATCTCCCGGCTTGTACTTGAATTCATATGCCTGCCAACTTTTTCCATCCATACTTCCCTCCATCACAATCTCTTGGCGTGATGTTGTGATCGTTGCGAACACACCATATGGATTCACCAAACGAAACGGCGTTGGGATTTGAAAAAGAAATAAAGCGATCACGAGTGTTGCGAGACTACGATAGGTCCAGACAGAAAATTTACTTGGTTGTTTGTGGGGCGCGTGACTTTTTTTATAACGAAAGAACGCGTCGTCAAAAAGTGGGATGACTAAAATCAATGTGAGTAAATTGAAGAAAGAAAAATTTCCGGTGAATGCGATGAGTCCTTCGAGTAGGACGAACCCTGTTGCGGCAGCGAAACGAAAACGGCGTGGTGCAAAAATAAAAAATGGCAAGATGAGTTGAATGACAAACATCATCAATACACTCGCGTGATTGATGAATAACGGAAGCTGATGGGCAAACCAAGAAATCGGATTTGGAATCGGTTGGGTGAAGTAATGATAGTCGAGTGCGGAAAGAGATCGCCAAGAGAGATCTCCGCTTGCGAGTTTCACAAAACCAGATCCAAGCATTAAACGAAAAATTAAAAACCGGTAGAGCCAGACAACGATGGCGGAAGGATTAATTCTTGAGGCAAATCGCATGGGAGCAAAAAAGATCGCGAGGAATCCAACTTCGAGCAGCATGGTGTCCCACTGAAATCCCATGAATGTTTGCCCCGCGTAAAAAAGCGAGAGATACAAAATCCATAGGACAAAAAACATCGGCGCCAGTTGGATGCCGATGAATGCAAGAAGACCAAACGCGGCGCCAATAAACGCAAGCATTTGCAAAAATGATCCGCTACTATTTATCCATGCGAGCGTGGGGACATTCAAAAACGACCAGGAACCAAACATCTGATGAACGTTATTCAGAAAAGATCCTGCAGGAAGAATCCCCTGCTCTCCGATGAGTCCAGGGATCTGGAGACCGAATGCCAAAAAAGCGATGAAGTATACAAGCCCGATCAATCGAAGAAACAATCGACGGGTGAAAAAAAATGTGGAGGGTTGAAGATTTTCTCCCCAAAGAAGACGAGTGAATTTTGCCGCACACGTGCGACACTTCGAGACTTGTTTGTAAACAAATTCGCTGATCCACGCAAACGGTGGAATATGTTTATACAACCACAGAAACCATCCTTTTCCCGGCGCGTAAGAAAGAAGTCGTGCGACGCCTTGCGCCCCAGAAAAAACACGTCCATCTGTTTCCACAAACTCTGAGGAGCCGGGAACCTTCCCTTCAAATTCCCGATACTCAACATGATCTCCCGTGAGTTGTTTCCAATAGTTCGTCCAATAGCGACACAAACCGCAATCGCGATCGAAGTAAAAAATTGGGATGTTAGTTTTGTTGTTTTCCGACGGCATAAATAGTGGTCACAATAAGAAACGCGGGAAAAAGAAAATCAATATAGTTCAAGAATGGTTTTTGTGGCTGACCGAAAAAAATCCAGAGGATAATTTCAAACAGACAGAGAAATAAGAGGACCTTCAGCGTCGTAAAGAATGGGTTTGCGTGCGGGTAAGTTCGGTAGAAGAAACGAAATGCGATGAAGAACAGTAAAACATTCAGCACGTAATGCAGAAGAACAAATACCGCATGCGGAAAATGAAACGTGAGAGATAAAACAAATAAAATCAGAATCCACGGAATAAAGGCGTATCCTCCCACGATCAAAAAATTCAAAAAATGATTCTGTTTCACAGGCATTCACTGTACCACCACCCGGCTCTTCTTAAAAATGAAAGGTGAATAAAAAAATCACGTTTCCATGAACGTGATTTTTTCGTGCCTCACAAGAAAATGGGTGGCCCGGATTAGCAACAAAGTGATTGGATTCTGATATGCGGTTACTCGAACAGAGCGAGTGTCATATCTATCCGTCTGCAGAACGGTGAGGGTAGAGGATTGGTCCACCGTGTCGTCGCCGCAGAAAGAATAAACCGTGTGGTCTTTTGTCATGCGTGGCACAACAATTTCAGACCATCAAGTGACTTGTATTTAATAGGCACACCCATCTGATCGTGAAGCAATTTAAATGTATCACTCTGACAGAAAGCGACAAGCGTGGAAAGGCTTGGTTAATCACTCTTTGTGCACAGTTTTATCCACATCAACACAAATCACTTGTGAATTCGTGCCAAACAAACGCCGAACCGTGTCCTCAAATACTTCTGACGACTTGGAAACAAAAAACTTATTCGTTCCACTTCCCTTCATCTCAAAATTTTTAATTGTTTCTTCCGCAACCGCTTCGCTTGGATCGAATAACTTGATTTCATGTTCCCTTTCACCAAACACCTTCGCGAAAAGATTTTTTACAAATGGATATTGCGTGCAACCAAACACAAACGTCTTTGCATTTATCTCAATCGCTTTTTCAATCGCAGGAGAAATGATCGAACGCAAAATCTCTTCCTCTTCATTTCGCTCAATCGCACTGGCGAGTTCTGGTAGAGCAATCATTTCGACATCAAGCCCGTACGTGGCAAGCACGCGTTCATACATTCCGGATCGGACGGTTGCCTCTGTCGCCGCAGCCAATATTTTTCCCGACGTCTGATGGCTGAGTGCCTTTGCGGCTGGCTGAACCATCTCGATGATGCGCACATCGCGTAAACCTTGTGATTGCAAAAGAGGTTGAATGACAGAAACGGAAACCGAATTACATGCAGAGACATATTGCGTCGCACCCTGAGAACCAAGAAACGCCATCGCTCGCATGGTGAGCGTAAAAAGCTCGTCTGCGGACTTCGGACCGTATGGCATATTCGCCAAATCTCCAAAATAAATCAGGTCTGCGTTTGCAGATTTCTGACGAATTACATACATCACTCCCAACCCACCAATCCCAGAATCAAAGATGCCGATCATACAATAAATTTGACAACTATTTTCCTGTTCTTTATACTTTTCGACGATATGAACAATGTCTACGGAAAAAAGATGACACACGTAAAGGACCTTACAACACTTTGGGTTACCTTTATTCGTGTCAACTTCTCTTTCCGTAGTCTACCTGCCTAGCTGTTTTCCTTAAAGCAACTAGAAAGACAGATCGCTACGGAGAGAATCCGTAGCGATTTTGTTTAAGGGTTGTGTCCTGTTTTCCCTCTGCGAGCAGAAATGCTTGTTGGAGGAATGACCAGAACGCAACCAGTGATGGAGGGATAGCGAAGATGACATTGCTCACCGAAGATCGTCCGACCACCAGCGGAAGCTGGGAGGGCG
Source organism: Patescibacteria group bacterium (assembly GCA_038064815.1). Classification (GTDB taxonomy): domain Bacteria; phylum Patescibacteriota; class Patescibacteriia; order UBA9934; family GWF2-40-263; genus JBBTSF01. Next base: position 60,888 of record JBBTSF010000064.1, on the reverse strand, counting down.
GAACAACAGCCAAGGCGAAGCCCGATGCGATTCTCGCAGTGCGGGTGAAGCACGGCTTCAAGCCAGGGCCCAATGGCACCCCACATGGAACGACCAAGAAGTGGCGAGACGAAGTGCTCGCCGGCAAGGTCGAGCTGGACGGTGTGACCGTCCCCGAGCAGAGCACGGAGTGGCCGAAGAACGGTCCAATTCTGAATGCGCTCGAGGAGCGGTACGCCATCATCGGGTTCAAGTGGCGGGCGGAGGAAGGAGTTCGCAAGGGTCAGCCGCGCAAGTGGGTTGTCATCGAGAACATCCCCAAGATCGGTGGCGTCACCCCGAACCTCGCAGACCTTCTCCTGGTCGAACCCGAGCTCGTCGACGGATACGACCAGGCCGCGGGCGTCAGCAAGTTCGCTGACCGCATCGGCAAGCCCGTCGAGCCCAGCGTCGAAGAGACGCGGCGGATCATGACGGCGACTGGCGTCGGCTACAAGGGTGGCACCGGCGTCACGTGGCGCCAGATGATCGATCCGTTCGCTCTGCCGACATACTTCGTGACGGAGCTCGGTGAGCTTGGTCAGGCTCTCGGCGTGGCCTTCCAGGCCGTTTACGAGACCCACCGCGACTACGAGACACCGCGCAATCTGCTCAGCTACCGCAAGCCGGATCGCATCCCCGCCCTTCTCCACGGAGACACGGTGGGCGTGATGCGCCCCGACATCGTGGTGGTCCTCGATCCCGTCACCAAGAAGCTGCGCCCGGTCATCACGGAGTTCGAGAGCTGCCCCGGCGGTCAGGGCATGGCGCACGCCATGGAGCTCGGCTACGGCCTGCCGCTGAGCATGCTCAACGGCTACCTGCGGCTTCTCAAGGGGCGACGGTACATTGTGCTCGCCACCAACGAGTGGGCCGAGTACACGTGGGAGCAGGCCTGCTTCATCAAGGCGCTGCGCGACGCGGGCGTGGATGCCGAACTCTGGTTCGACAGGCCGCTCGCGGAGATCCACGAGCGCGTGCAGACGGCGTGGGAGCCCCACAAGGACATCTCCGCAACCGCGCGCGCCGCGTGGAACCGCGACTTCCTCGGTCGACTCCGGAGCCTCGGGTTCCTCGAGTTCGTCCACGGAAGCGACGAGGGGATGCCCCTCGACCTCGGGCCGGAGACGGTGATCTACCGCTTCGGATACCTGGACAACCTGGTCAACACCAACGCACTCGAACTGCTGAAGCGTTGGCACGAACAGGGCGCGTACGTCATGAACCCCCTGTGGTATTTCCTCGAGAGCAAGAGCCTGATGGCCGCCCTCTGGGATCGTACCGTCATGGACCGCATCGTCAGCCTCGGTGGCCAGGCAACCCTCACGACCCTGCACAACTGCGTCGCGCAGACGCAGGTCGTCAACGGCTCAACCTGGGAGTCCGAGGTCGCCAACCAGCGCGACCTTCACCTCACCAAGTTCGCCGCATGGGACGGCAAGAACCAGTCCTGGGGATCTCGCAGCATCGTGCTCGGGCCCCAGGCCCAGAATCAGACGGCGTGGGTCACGCATCTCAAGGATGTCGCGGCTCTGCCGCACCCCGTGGTCGCTCAGCACATCATCGCCTCGGCCCGCTACACGGTTGCCTACCGCGACGCGATGGGCCGGGTCGCCATCGATCGTGCCGCGCGCACTCGCCTGACCCCGTTCTTCCTGTTCCACGGGAAGGCCGGTTCGTTGGTCGAGCTCGCTGGCGCGACGATGACGTTGCGAAGCAAGAGCTTCCGCATCCACGGCGCGGACGATGCCGAAGAGGGCCCGGTCGTCTTCACGGACGAGCTGTAATGGCGCCTCTCTCATCGCAGATCCAGCATCCAGCCCAGTTCGACATCGCGCGTCACTACGACGTCATGGAAGAGCTCGATCGCGACGTTCATGACGATCGCGCGCTCGCAGACGCCGAAGTCGACACCGTTCTGCGGCTGATCGGCAGGGTTCCAAGGTCGGTGTTCCTCCCATGCTTCGGCACGGGTCGGCACATCGCTTCCCTGCTCAATCGCGGTGTGCGACGAATCGTCGGGGTGGATCTCTCCCCCAAGTGCGTCGACAAAGCCCGTCGGGCTCATTGCGACGATCCGCGGGTGGAACTCCACGTCGGTGACCTTGCTACATGGAAGAGCGACGAACGACTTGGCGCGGGCATCCTGCTCGGTAACTCGTTCGGCGACATCGTTGATCCGGAGCTCTTGGCCCGGGTCACCTACGGCATGGTTCGTCCGGTTTCCCACACGGGGGTATTCGTCATGGACTATATCGGTGAGGGTTACCTCGACCGATGCCGTACACGGAGCCCCATGCGGTGGGAGGCTGAACTCAACGGTCGTCCGGTCTTCGACGATCGAGCCCCTCGGTTCGACGAACACTCGGGCATCATGTCCATCGACGTTCGGGTGACCGATCGATCGACGAGCGAACTCGCTTGGGAAGGGACCTATCAGAAGGCCATTCTCAACCGCGGGCAGGTGCAGGAACACTTCCGTCGGGCTGGAATTTTCATGGAGTCCCAAGGACTCGCAACGGAAGTCAACCCGTACTACGAGGGCCACACCGGCGAACTGGGCATGATCGCCCGGTCGACCTGGTGGGTCGGCCGACACGTGTGATTCTCGTGAGGTGGCAACGCAACGAATGCGCTGCCACCTCACCCATTTTTTCTCGATAGTCCTCAGACGTTTGAACAAACAGACGCTTGATGAGTATTAAAAAAAATATGATCCCAAAAGAACAACTGCAAAAAACGTTCATTGAGTTGATGATGATTAACGAGATTTATCCAAACGAAAACGAGGTGTTGATCTACACAAAAAAGCGTCTCACGGACGCCGGTGTCGCTTGGGAAGACGATTCGTTTCGAAACATCGTGGCAAAAATTCCAGGTCAAGGCGAAGCCATTCTTCTTTCAACACACTTAGACATTCCAGAACCGCTTCCAAATCCTGACTACACGATCGACGGAGATGTGATCCGCTCAAACGGAACCGGGATTCTGGGAGCCGATCCAAAAACAGGTCTGGCCGTTCTCATCGAATTTCTTGCCGTGATGGCAAAGCGCGACCACAGCACCCATCGCCCTATCGAAGTCCTTCTCACCCGTGGAGAAGAAACAGGATTGCTCGGAGCGCTTCAAGCGGATTACTCCTTGCTCAGTGCAAAAATTGGGTTGGTGCTCGACGAAGACGGCCCTGTCACACAAGTCGTGATCAAAGCTCCCGCGATGATCAAAATGGATGCAACGATCATCGGAAAAATCGTCCACCCCCGCGAACCAGAAAACGGAATCAACGCGCTTCATGCGGCATGTGATGCACTCATGTCTCTGCCATGGGGCTACAGCACGGAAGGAGTGACTTGGAACGTCGGAATATTTCAGTCAGGAACCGCGCGTAACAGCGTTCCTGGATCTGTCACCTTCCAAGCAGAACTACGAAGCTTTGAGACAGAAAAGGCACTCAGTGAAATGCATCGCGTGACAAAAACGATCGAAGACGTTGTTCAGAAGCACGGAGCGAAATGTGAAATCAAAAACACGCTCGAGTTTAGTGGATATGCTCTGACACAAGATCACCCGCTCTTCGAACGACTAGAAAAAACATTTGCCTCCATGAGTCTCAAGCCAAATTACTTTGAAACCTTTGGCGGATCAGATGCAACCGTGTTCAACGCAAAAGGCATTCGCTGTGTGCCGATCGGATCGGGATACTACAACGCCCATCAATACACAGAAGAAGCCAACATTCAGGACATGCAGACGATCGGCGAGTTTCTCGATCAGTTTGTCAAAAATGACTAAACAAAAAATCATTGGCATGTAGCCGATGATTTTTTATTCTTAGACACCTTCTCCGTAATGATAGCGGTCTGTAATTTTTTCGTAGGAGAACAATTCACTCTCTGCAAAAAATCGCTTCACTTCTGTTTGTGCGGCTTCGAGAGAATCAGAAGCGTGAATCAAGTTCGATGGAACATTCATGGAGAGATCCGCGCGAATCGTTCCAGCGTCTGCTTGTCGTGGGTTGGTTGAACCAACAAGCTTACGCACTTCAGCCACGGTGTCGTACCCTTCAAGTACCATCGCGACCACAGGTGTCTGCATCATGAACTGTTTCAAACTTGGAAAGAATGGTTTCTCTGCAAGATGCACATAGTGTTCATTAAGCAACTCCTCTGTGAGATGAATGAATTTCAATCCCACAATCTTCATTCCTTTGCGTTCGAAGCGAGAAGTAATCTCACCAAGAAGATCGCGTTGAAGTGCGTCCGGCTTGAGGAGTACGAGTGTTTGTTCGATATTTGCCATAGATATTTATCAATTTAGTGGAAGACTAGCATCGATTTCTCAAAATGGCAAGGACTTGGGTCCCACCTGGAGATGGGTTCCGTCCGTCGTCACCAGAATATCTCCATCAAGATCTGTTCGAAAAATCTGTGCGGCCACTTGCATCAATCGAGAGAGCACGACCGGGTGCGGGTGTCCGTATGAATTTTTTTCTCCCACAGGAATGAGTGCATATTCTGGTTTGATCTGTTCAAGAAATGTGAGTGTGCTCGAAGAAACACTTCCGTGATGACCGACTTTTAACACATCGACATCGCCAATTTTTTTCGCTATTTCTGCTTCAACCTCTTTTTCTGCATCTCCTGTGAGCAAGATGGAATGAGATCCATAGATAAGCTTTAAAACGATGGATGTGTTGTTCCGATCTTTTGCTGAATTCACCGCCTCTTGCGTCGGCCATTCGATCATAAATTGAACGTCTCCGAAATCGAATCTGTCTCCCGCTCGCAAAATCGTGTGTGCCGCCTCTTCCCGACCAATCGCTTCAACAAGTGCATCAATCATCGGCGTCTCTCCACGCACACCGGTTTCATAAATCGTATTGACCTGATAACGATCAAGGACAGAGATGAGTCCTGTGATGTGATCTGCGTCCGGATGAGTCGCGACAATCGCATCAATGGTTCGATCCCACGGCCACATCACCGAAGAAAGTTTTTGAAGAATTTTTTGATCACGTCCTCCATCAATCAGAATTTGCTGTCCTTCTTTTGTCTGAATAAAAATGGCGTCACCTTGGCCGATATCAAAAACCCACATCTGTAAATTTCCTTGTGGCTGAAGATTTGCGATCGTCATGAGAGACCACACGGAAAACAAAACAAGAACGAACACACTCAGTGCAATCTGCTTAAACTTCGACCGAATCTTATTTTGTGTGTGTCGAATGACCGAGGACATGACGTTGCGAAAACAAAAAGAGTAAGAGAAGAATACCGATCACGGTGGCAATCAGATGCGCGATCGGAACCGTGACCGTTGCAAACGAAAGTGTGCTCATGGTGCGGATCAGTTCGAGTAAAGCAAACGAGATCACCCAGACCGGAAGGGCGAGAAGAGATCCAAATGGCATCCAGATAAAACTTGCGATAAGTGCAATCAAAGATGCGGCCATCACAAATGGAATAAATGGAAGCACAAGTAAATTCACGAGCGGCGCCACAAGTGAGACCTGTCCAAAATGCCAGATCACGATCGGTAACGTAAAAATGATCGCGATCACAGATGAGACAATGGCCGTACGGATTCCGAATCGTTCTGGGAAGAAAAGGAATCGCTTCTCAAATAGTGGGGTGACAAACAATAAACTCACCGTTGCCACAAATGAAAGTTGGAATCCGACATCGTCCAGAAGAATGCGTGGGTTCAAAAGAAGCATGATGGTGAGTGTGAGCAGAACCGTGTTCACCATCCACGCGCGTCTGCCAATCCATTTTTGCACAATGAGCAAACTCGCCATTAGGGTTGCACGTAATACCGCAGCGGTTGCGCCTGCGGCAAAGAGGTACAGAAACAAAATGACCGCGGTCACAAACAATCCTTTCTTGCGTCCCAACGGACTCTGAAGCAGCCACTCTAAAAGGACCACGGAAAAAAGCGCGACGTTAAATCCGGAGGCGGCAAGAATGTGTGAAGTTCCCGTGCGTGCAAAATCGGTTCGTAGATCGGTTGAGAACGAAGAGCTTCCTCCAAAGAGCAGACCTGTCACGAACGTCGCGTACGGTTCAGAAAAAATCAGTTTGATTTGTGTCACAAGTACATCGCGTCCACGTAAAATCCAAGCGAAGATATTTGGATATTTTGTCTGCTCAACAATCGCAAACTCAGGAAAGCCACAGACAGCAACCACGCCCTGGGAATTCAGATAGCGATCGTAAGCAAACCCATTAAACGGTTCTGGTTTCTCAAGCCGACAGGTAAACTCCACACGATCTTGAAAAGAAACTTCTGGATACAAAAGAAAACGCACCAGCACACGTCCATCGACCGGTTCATCTCCAACAAAAACATGTGAGATGATCACGTGTTGACTATCAATGCGATGATCGACCGGTGAAGAAACGATTCCTGTCACGCTGACACTTTTCCCAACACGATCAGCCGCCGTGACAACCACCGCAGGAATTTCACTTTGTTGATAACGAAAAATTCCGACAAGAAAAAAGAGGGCAAATAAAAAAAGAAAACGTTGCTTTGCATTTTTGAGAAAAAGACAAACGACCAGCAAGAAAAAAATCAGGACCAACACAAATAGACTTGCGACAGACAAACAGAGAGGGCCAAATAAAATTCCCAAACAAAAAGACCCGAGCAGGGCGGCGAGAGTCTTTGAGGGCGAGGCTACGATTTGTGCGAGTCGCATATTCCGACTCCGTAATAGCGGAACCCGATCGCCGAAAGTTCAAGATCTGCCAGAGTGTTGCGTCCATCAAAAATAATCGGCTCAACCATTTGAGAACGAAGAGACGCAAAAGACACATCACGAAATTCTGGCCATTCTGTCAGAACAATTAATGCCTCTGCCCCAATGGCTGCGTCCATCGCAGTGGGTGTGTAAATAACCTCGTCGGGTAAAACACGCATCGCATTTTGCATGGCTTTTGGATCGTACACGGAGACTTCCGCGCCGTGCGCCAAAATCCGTTGAACCAAATCGATCGCCGCGGAATCTCGAATGTCGTCTGTATCTGGTTTGAACGCGAGTCCCCACACACCAATCTTTCGTCCTTTGAGAGTTCCAAGAACCGATTGAATCTTTTTGAAAAATAATTCGCGCTGTCTGTTGTTGACCTCAATCACGGCGTTCAACAATTTGAAATCATATCCATGCACACCGGCGTAAGACTTGAGCGCAGACACATCCTTTGGAAAACACGAGCCGCCGAATCCAATTCCTGCGCGCAGAAAAAGCGGGCCGATGCGTTTATCGAGTCCGATTCCCCGAGCAATGTCGCGCACATCCGCTCCCGTTCCTTCTGCAATGTTTGCAATCTCGTTGATGAAAGAAATCTTTGTGGCAAGAAACGCGTTCGAGCTGACTTTGATCAGCTCAGCCGATTCGATACTCGTACGCATGAACACACTTTTGATTCCTGCATGCATTTGCTCAACCGTTGCAAAAACAACATCATCATCGGCACCAATCACCACACGATCTGGTTCCAAAAAATCTGCGAAGGCCGCACCTTCGCGCAAAAATTCTGGGACAGATGCAATCTGAATCAAACTTGCGAGCTCTGCTCTTCCATTTGCCGACATGGTTTGACGAATCAACTCAAGGACCACACGATTCGTTCCGACCGGAACCGTACTTTTTGTAATAATAAGTGCCTCATGATCCAACAATCTTCCCACCTCTTCCGCAACAGAACGAACATACACCAAATCCGCATCCCCATTTTCTTTCGGAGGAGTTTGCACCGCGATCATGATGACGTCTGCCCCGCTCATCACCGAAGAAAGATCCGTCGTGAACACAATCTGCCCTTGATCTTGAAGCGTCTTAAGTTGCGCGTCCAAGCCCGGTTCATAAAAAGGCGCTTGACCTAAATCAAGCTTCGCAATCTTGAGCGAATCTGTGTCTACACAGGCCACACGATGTCCCAACCCCGCAAATCCAAGACCTGTGGTGAGACCAACATATCCGGTTCCGATCATGACGATGTTCATAGTCCGAAAATTTTCTTTTCTAATTCTTGTCGTGCAGGGGGATGATACTTTGCGCGAACCAGATCCATCCGGAAACTTGGTTCAATCTGCGTAAATTTCTGCTGATCCACCAAATCAATGAGCTCGTCGAGTGTGACCCACCGGATTGTGATCCGTTCTCCTGCATCTAATTGTTGATCCTGAACGATCGTGCAATCTCGTGCAATGTAGGTGTAGACAAACCAATCAATTTTTGAAATCGCATTCACTTCAGAGAACAAGTGCCAGTCATTCGATGTGCAACCCGTCTCTTCAAGCAATTCTCTTTTTGCGCCAACGAGTGAATCTTCCGCGTCTTCCGCCTGACCTCCAGGAAAAGAAAGAAAGATGGGTTTGGCTGGCTGTTCTTGTACTTGCAATAAAATCTTTCCGTTCTGTGTTGCAATGACGTCTGTACTTGTCCGACGCTTGAGCATCTCAAACGTCTCAATACTTCCATCAAACATTTCTTGTGGCCATTGATAGACATCAAAGATCACACCGGTGAAAACTTTTTTTGCGTTTGATGGAATCATAGATTTATTTCACGACGATATTCAAAATCTTTCCCGCCACATAAATGACTTTGACGACCTCTTTCCCTTCGAGATGTCTCGCGATATTCGCGTTTGCGTTTGCGAGCTCGAGTGCATCCGCTTCTTGGGTCTCTGGCGACAAGGTAATTGTCCCTCGAACCTTTCCACTGACTTGCACACCAATTTCAACCATCTCTTCCTTTGCAAGCGCTGCGTCAAACTCAGGCCACGTTTTTTCTTCGAGCATTCCTTCTTCTCCCAATCCTTCTTGTAACTCGTTTGCAAGATGAGGAGCAAACGGACACAGCAAATAGAGGAATGTCTTAAACGAATCTTTGGTGATCGATCCATACTCCTTGGCTGTGTTCACAAAAATCATCATCTGCGAAACGGCCGTATTGAATCGCATGTTTTCGATATCGTCTGAAACTTTTTTGATTGTTTGATGCAAACAACGAGTCACTTCTACCGATTCATCCGCTTTGATGAGTTGTGGCAACGCAGTGACCTTGTCCAAAAATCGTCGCATACCAATCAAGCCATTCACGCTCCATGGCACCGGTTCTGCAAACGGCCCCATGAACATCTGGTACAGACGAACAGCGTCCGCTCCGTACTGGGAAACCACTTCGTCTGGATTGACGACATTCCCTTTTGACTTGGACATCTTGGTTCCGTCAGAGGCAAGAATGAGTCCGTGACTTGTACGCTTGGCATACGGCTCGCTTGTGGTCACATATCCTCGATCAAACAAAAATTTGTTCCAGAATCGGGAGTACAGCAAGTGAAGCGTTGTGTGTTCCATGCCGCCGTTGTACCAATCAACGGGCATCCAGTACGAAAGTTTTTCTTTGAGCGCAAACGCGTCGTTGTTGTGTGGATCGATGTAGCGCAAAAAATACCAACTCGATCCGGCCCAGTTTGGCATCGTGTCGGTTTCCCGTTTTGCCGGACCCGCGCAGGTCGGACAGGTTGTGTTGACCCAGTCGGTCATCGCAGCAAGCGGAGACTCACCCGTGTCAGTCGGTTCGTATTTTTCAACGTCTGGAAGAATGAGCGGAAGTTGATTGTCTGGAAGCGGGACCCATCCGCACTTCTCACAACTCACAAGTGGAATTGGTTCACCCCAATAGCGTTGTCGAGAAAATACCCAATCGCGAAGTTTGTAATTGACCGCACGCTCACCAAATCCTTGTTCCACCACATACGAAATAATTTCTTCACGCACTTCTCCCCACTTTCGGCCAACAAATGGAGCTGGTGCTTGCATGATCGCTTCTGGATCATGGTGATAACAGACTTCCAAATTTTTTACTTTTTCTGCTTCGACCGCGTCCACTGGAAACATCACCGGTCGCAGAGGGATGTTGTACTTTTTTGCAAAATCAAAATCGCGTTCGTCGTGCGCACTGCAGTTTACAAATCCAGTTCCATAATCCATCACGACAAAAGACGCGACCCAAATTGGTAAGTCGCCCGTTCCAAATGGGTTGTCGAGATAGCGTCCGGTGAAAATTCCATCGACCTCTTTGTCGACTTCAAATCCTTTTCCCGCTTTCTTTTGTGTGATCTGCCGCGCGTACTCCATCACTTCTTTTTCATTCGGCGTTCCAGCAACAATCGTTTTCAATAACGGATGTTCCGGTGCGATCACGGCGAACGTCTGTGCCATGAACGTTTGTGGAACAGAGTCATACGCCTCCAAAACGATATCGAGATCTTTAATCTTCTGCTTCCAATTCACACCTTCACTTCTTCCGATCCAATTACGTTGTTGAATTTTAATTTTTTCAAGATAATTCACGGTTTCCAAATCCTCAAGCAAACGATCCGCATATTTTGTAATCGCAATCATCCATTGTTCCTTCTCGCGCTTCTCGGTTGCGCCACCACAGCGTTCACACATTCCATCGACAACCTCTTCATTTGCCAAACCAATCTTGCACGACAAACACCAGTTGATTGGCATCTTGGCTTTGTACGCAAGGCCGGCTTTAAAAAATTCGAGGAACATCCATTGCGTCCATTTGTAATACTCCGGATCTGTTGTGCTCACTTCGCGCGACCAATCGAAACTGAATCCGAGCGATTTCAACTGACGGCGAAACGTGTCGATGTTTTCACGCGTAACCTCCTCTGGTTTGCGACCGGTTTTGATCGCGTAGTTTTCTGTAGGAAGACCAAACGCATCCCAGCCAATCGGATAAAGGACATTAAATCCTTGCATGCGACGCTTGCGCACAATGATGTCCATCGCGGTGTTGCTGCGTGGATGACCGATATGCAAACCCGCTCCTGATGGATACGGAAATTCAATAAGCCCATAAAACTTGGGCTTATTTGATTGGTCCTTCGCTTGAAAGACTCCAGACGTTTCCCAACGTTCCTGCCACTTTTTCTCGATTTCGTGATGATTATAAGCCATAAAAATTGATATTGCATGGATCTTATCAAACGCGGACAACCTTGACAAAACGAGGTTTTTCCATTATTCTCTGCGTCTGTTCCTTCGGTAGATTTATATCCACTTACCTCGATCTTGTCGGAATGGAGCGTGCCATGCTCGAAGCATTCGTCCTCACCCATCAGCAGGTTCGACGGGCGGGGGCATTGCATGTGCTCCCGGGATATCTCTTCACCAACGACCTTCGGGTCATTGCGGAGACGGTCATTCCGTGGAAGTGGGCGACGATTCTCGACGCGACTTCGATCGCCCGAGTGTACGTCGGTCACTTCATGATGATCGTGGACGAGATGCTGTTGCCGTTCGCGGTGCGGCATGTGATCGACCGGTTGCTGCAGGAAGTGGTCGCACTGCACCGGTTGCAGGCATACATCGCCAATCAGCGAATTCAACTCCGCCGATTTGGTCGATGCATTCCCGTGTTGGGTGCCATGATCCAGCAACGTTTGAGCCTCGTACTCGCGTCGGTCGTGGAAGCTCAACACCAGATGCTCTTCGAGCTGGGAAGACACATCGGGTATGATCGGATGGAGTGGGAAAACGCCTTCGTCGGAGCCGCCGCATGCGCCCGGACGATCATGGCGTTCTGTAGCATCCGCGACTGCGAAGTGTTCCTTCCCAGCATCCACGAGGATGTCGACGACGGGGTCGACCTCTTCGTCCGCTATGGTCCCGTTGAACTCGCACTCGACATCAAGACGGGAGTCTCGGGAACAGGACTAGACGCGTTAGTGCTCGCCGAACGGCCTTCCGACATCGAGGTCGCACAGACCTCTGCCAGACGCCGTCGCTTCTTCGACAAGGTGCGGCGATTCAACGTCGACAACGACACGGGATTCGTTCCCGTGATCGTCCGAGTCGGCCGTCTCAATGGCGGACGATATGATCTCGCCATGAATGGCACCGAGGTTGCGGCCCTCGAAACGGCCATGCTCCACGCGTGGCCCCACCAACTCACCGCACCTGCCGCGGAGGCTCAGCCTTCGCCCTGATCTCAACGTTCTCCCTGCGGGTGAGAGCGTTTTTTATTTAGGCATGGCTTGCGCGAGTCGTTCGAGTGCGACGGTAAACGCACTACGGCGCATATCTGTATGTAATTCTTTCGAACGATCAAAAATCAAATGCGCTTGAGACTGAATGTTTTGTTTGAGTCGAGCATGCACATCTTCCACACTCCAATGCTCGCCTTTTTTATTTTGCTCCCATTCGTAAGTCGAAACAGTCACACCACCCGAGTTCGCCAGAATATCTGGAATGACGGTGATGTCTTTTGCAAACAAAACGTCATCTGCATCCGGAGTCGTTGGTCCGTTGGCGAGTTCTAAAATCATCTTGGTATTGATACGAGAAGCGTTTTCTTTTGTGATCTGATTTTCAAGCGCGGCAGGAATAAGCACGTCACATTCGACTTCTAAAATACTGCCAGAGATATCTTGCACGCCGGCAAATCCTTTCACGGATTTTGTTTGTTCTTTATGTGCACTAAGCGCCGCGACATCGAGTCCACTTGCAGACACGATTGCGCCTTTTGAATCAGACGTCCCCACAATCATATGCCCCGCACGAGAAAATAATTCTGCGGCATGAAGGCCCGCGTTTCCAAATCCTTGAATCACAATACGACATTTTTCTGGCAGGCCTAATTTTTCACGAAGAGCTTCGAAGACGAAGAGTCCGCCGAGTGCCGTGGCGATGTCGCGTCCCAATGATCCGCCGTTTTCGATCGGCTTGCCTGTGATGACGGCTCCCGTTCGATCACCCGTGATCTTTCCATATTCATCCGCCATCCACGCCATAATTTGTGGAGTCGTGTTTACGTCCGGAGCTGGAACATCTTTGTCTGGCCCAACCACATCCGCCATCGCGCGCATCCACGCGCGGGAAAGTCGTTCCAATTCTGTTTGAGACAATTCTTTTGGATTGATAGTGGCTCCACCTTTTCCTCCCCCCATCGGGATATTCGCAACGGCGCACTTAAGCGTCATCCAAAACGCGAGCGCTTTTACTTCTTCAATATCCGTCTGCTCATGAAAACGAATTCCTCCTTTATACGGCCCGCGCCAGGCATTGTGTTGCACACGATATGCTTCCACAAAACGAAGCGAACCGTCGTCCATCTCAAGCGGAAGTTGTGCCTGGATTTGGCGATTCGGATGTATGAGTCGAGAAATAAGTTTTGAATCAAAGGACGAAACAGCAACCGCACGTTCAAGCTGCGTAAGGGCATTTTCGAATGGATTTGGCATAGATTTTTTGTGAATTAAGAATAGGCTTTTTCGGAAAACAAAACAACCGGCGTAAACCGGTTGTTTTTTCTTATTCTTGAACAGAGAGCCATCGCTCTGCATCGAGTGCCGCCATACATCCTGTCCCGGCGGCGGTAATTGCTTGGCGGTAGATGTGATCGATGACGTCGCCACCCGCGAAGACTCCTTCCACACTTGTGCGAGTCGAGCCGTGTTGGACGATGATGTAGCCTTTTTGATCGAGCTCGAGTTGGCCTTGGAAAATTTCTGTGTTGGGTTTGTGACCAATCGCGAGGAATAATCCGTCCGCGGCAAATTCAGAAATCGCGCTCGTTTGATTGTTGAAAATTTTGAGACCTGTCATCCGCGTTCCATCACCAAGCACTTCTTGAATTTCTGTATTCCACACAAACTCAATCTTTGGATTGTCTTGCGCACGCTTCTGCATGATCTTTGAAGCGCGAAGCTCGGCACGTCGGTGCATCACGGTCACTTTGTTTGCAAACTTCGTGAGAAACAAAGCTTCTTCCATCGCAGAATCTCCTCCGCCCACAACGACCACATCCTTTCCTTTAAAAAAGAATCCGTCGCATGTGGCACAAGCGGTGACACCATGACCTTGATATTGCTTTTCACCAGGAACAGCAAGCCAGATGGCTTGTGCACCTGTGCAGATGATCACTGCATCGGATGTATAGGACTGGGTCGCAGTGTTTACCACAAACGGTCGTTTGGAAAAATCGACAGAGACAATATCCTCAGGAAGAATCTCTGTGCCAAATCGTAAGGCTTGTTTTTTGAAGAGCTCCATCATTTCTGGACCCATCAAACCCTGAGGGAATCCAGGGAAATTCTCGACCTCGGTTGTAAGCATGAGCTGACCGCCAGGTTGACCACCGAGACTTTGTCCTTCAAACAACATCGGTTTGAGTTCTGCACGTGCGGCATAAATTGCCGCGGTGTATCCTGCGGGACCAGAACCAATGATAATGAGTTTTCGTTCTGACATAGGTCCAATTGGTCCTATAGGACCTATAACGCTAAGAGTTTTTCTTTGAGTTGTTCTTTGCTCATCGTTCCAGAAAACTGTTCGAGTACTTGGCCACCTTTGAAAATAATAAAGGTTGGGATGGAAAGAATGTTATAGCGTTGTGCGAGTTCGCCGTCTTCATCGACGTTCACTTTTCCAATCACGACGCTATCCATCTCTTGGGCGAGTGCTTCCAAAACCGGAGCCATGATTTTGCAGGGTCCACACCATGGTGCCCAAAAATCTACAAGGACAGGTTTAGCAGACTGCAAAACGGCTTGATCGAAATTTAAAGAAGTCAGTGTGAGTTCAGACATAAGAAAAACTTAGCGAAGACGAATGCCTTCAATTTTCAATTTTTTTGCAATCACCTCTTCTGTGTATGCTTCGAGCATATCCCCCTCTTCTGGTTTGATTTTTCCTTTATACTTGAGTCCGATCTCCTGTCCTTCGCGTGCTTCTTTGAGTTCAGACTTTCCAAGTTGCAATGCTTCGATCACTCCTTCACCAATATATTCTCCCGCGCGTGAAAGACGAAGTTTCGCTTTCGCAACGAGCACCCCCTTTCGAACCTGACCTCCCAAAATAAATCCATTGTCTGTTTTTCGAAAATTCTTCAACACACCAAAGGTTCCAATCTCTGTGAGGATCGTTTGGGATGGAACAAGCTTCTGCAAATCATCCAAAATCGATTCAAACAATTTGTAGATGATCTGATATTTTCGGATTTCAACTTCTTTATCTCGAGCCAACTCTTCTGCTGTTGTGGTTGGGCGCACATTGAATCCGATCACGATCGCCTTTTGTGCTTCCGCACTCAAGATGTCCGCGTCCGTAATATTTCCAAGTCCTTTTTGTGTCACTTTGACACCAACCTCTTCGTGATGAATCTTGTCGAGCATTCCTAAAATGGCTTCCAGTGAACCAAGAACGTCGCAACGAATAATGACATTCAACATCACCTTACCTGGATGATCTTTTTCTTCTTTTTCATCCGAGGCTTGCGTGTGACGAATCGAAGCCATTTCTTCGGTGGCTTTAAACGAACTATCCGTGGCTTTAATCTTTTTCAATTCTTGGGTTGGATCTGGAACTTCCATGATATCTCCAACCGCAGGTGCATTTTTCCATCCAATAATCTCTACCGGTGTGGAAGGGCCGGCTTGTTTCAACTCTTCTCCTTTCCAGTTACGCATGGCGCGTACACGACCATAGAGAGTGTCGTGCACACTGAGTGTTTCTCCGACGCGCAATGTTCCGCTCTGAATCAAAACAGTCGCAACCGCTCCTGATCCTGGATTCACATGGGACTCAATAACAGTTCCGAGTGCGCGGTGATCTGGATTGGCGACAATGCGATCTTTCTCTATGTCCGCAACCAACAGCAACATGTCGAGAAGGGTTTGAATGTTTGTTCCTTGTTTTGCAGAAATCGGAACGATGATTGTCTTTCCTCCCCAATCTTCTGGCACGAGCCCGAGTTCGGAAAGTTCACTTTTTACTTTGTCGATGTTGGATTGTTCGCGATCGATCTTGTTCAGTGCAACGATAAATGGAAGACCAGCGGACTTGATGATGTCGACCGCTTCTTTTGTTTGTGGTTGGACTCCGTCGTCAGCTGCGACCACAAGAATCGCCAAATCCGCCACTTTCGCTCCACGCGAACGCATCACGGTAAACGCTTCGTGACCGGGGGTATCAATGAAGGTAAGCGACTTGCCTTTGTGATCCACTTGGTACGCACCGATGTGCTGAGTGATTCCACCAGCCTCGCTTTCCATGACTTTCGTTTCGCGAATCGCATCGAGCAATTTTGTTTTTCCGTGGTCGACGTGTCCCATCACCACAATGACGGGTGGACGAGACTGTAAATTTTCATCTTCAGACTCTGCACGTTCACGAATTTTTTCTAAACCTTGTGTATCTTCCACAACAGCACTTCCTTCCAGTTCAGCCTTAAAGCCAAGATCCTCACCAATAATGCTTGCGGTATTAAAATCGATTTGTTGATTGATCGCCGCCAAAATTCCGTTCTTCATGAGCTCCTGCATGACGCGTGGAACAGGCAATTCAAGGCGAGAGGCAAAATCGCGAACGCTAATCACGGCGGGAACGGCAACCGTTTTGAGTTCGACCAGAGCTCCATCGGCTCCGCGCTCGCGAGAACTTTTTTGTGCTTCCATCTTTTGCGCGAGTCGTTCTTTGCGCGTCATCTCCGACCAGGCTTCCATGATGGCTTGGGCCTGACGGTTATCAATCTTGATCGCCTTTTTTCCAACACTAAACCCGAGCTCAGGGAGTTTATCTCTGAGCAAAATCGGATTGATCCGCATGCGACGCGCGAGTTCAGTAATGTTCATAGGCAAGATAAAGAAACTTCTGCGAGTTTACGGGAAAAGGCAGAAAAGGTCAAAGATCATGGTACGATGGCGAAACTATGTCCGGCTTCCTCCTGATCGACAAGCCAATCGGCCCCACTTCTCACGATATCGTCGATAAAATTCGGCGTATCACGGGAGAAAAACGCGTGGGTCATGCGGGAACACTTGATCCGTTTGCGAGCGGGCTTTTGATTATTGGGGTTGGACGTGAAGCGACACGAGAGTTTCCTAAGTTAGTAGGACTCGATAAGACGTATGAGGCGGTGTTTGTGCTTGGAGCGAGTTCGGATACGGATGATCGGATGGGGACGATTACGCCACGTGCCCCCCTCCCGACCTCCCCCCTAGCAGGGGGAGGAGGACATGACGCAATCGCGGATGCGCTTAAGCAATTCACTGGCGAGATTTCACAGATTCCACCGGCTTATTCGGCGATCAAGATTGGTGGAAAGAAAATGTATGAGGCGGCGCGTGAGGGAAAACCGCTGGAGGCGAAGCCGCGAACCGTAACCATCCACTCCATTAAAATAGGACCTATCCACGCCATTGAAGCCGGCTCTTCACAAACCCTCCTCCCACTCATCATCCACTGTTCTACAGGCACCTACATCCGTGCAATCGCGCGCGACCTTGGGCAGGCGCTGGGAACGGGAGGATATGTACAGGAATTGCGTCGCACTTCCATCGGCCCATTCACGATTTCCGAGTCTGTCTCCCTGGAGAAATTTAAAACCGAAGATTGGAAAAATTTGCTTGTTTCAGCGGAAAGCCTCCTTGCGCGTCTTTGACAGCACGGGGGTTTTTTGATACCTTCAATGCGTGTTTAATCAAATGAACGTTCCAACAGAAGCAACACCCGTGGCGTCATTTGGCCTTTCTATGCCTTCAATTATCGGCTTTTCATCCTCGAATTTCCGCATCCCCTCCCATAAAAGGGGCTCATTGTTGTCGTAAGTAAAGTCCATAAAACCGCTCGCGATGCTTCTTTGGAAAATAGAAGACTGTTTTATGTTAATTCTCCAAACAATCGTTCTCACACTGATTGCGCTCGCAATAGGAGGAGCGGGTGGATATTATTATCGCCAATCGGTTGGAAAAAAATCCGCCGATCATGCCGAAGCAAAAGCCGAGCAGATGCTCAGTGAAGCAAAGGCAAAGCAGCAAGAGATTCTTCAACAAGCAAAGACCAGTCAACAAGAACTTCTCCTTGAGGCAAAAGAAAAATCCATCAACCTTATCGAAGAAGCCAAGCGTGAGGAACAAACACGACGTCGTGATATTCAAGATCAGCAACGACGCTTGGAAAAGCGAGAAAGCATGTTTGATGAGAAGCTGATCGAAGTCGAAGACAAAAAAACGAAGTTAGAGGAAAAAACAAAAGAAATCGAGAGTGTACGATCCTCGATCGAACAATTAAAAGAAGAACAGATCGTGAAGCTACAAGAGGTTGCAAAACTCACACACGAGCAAGCCGAGGAACGATTGATGCAACAAGTCCAAGAGGATTCACAAGAAGCCCTCATGACGCGTCTGCGCAAAATGGAAGAAGTTACCGAAGAAGAGCTCGAGGTGAAATCACGCAAAGTGCTTTCCCTTGCCCTGACTCGCTATGCCTCCTCTGTCTGCGCCGATACCACCACCACGTCTGTAGAACTTCCAAACGATGAAATGAAAGGACGCATTATCGGAAAAGAGGGACGCAACATCAAAGCAATCGAACTTCTCACCGGAACCGAAATTATCGTGGATGATACCCCAAACGCCATCACGATCAGTGGCTTCTCCCCTATTCGTCGCCAGGTCGCGAAACGCTCTTTGGAAGCACTTATCAAGGATGGTCGTATTCAGCCAGCTCGTATCGAAGAAGCGGTTCAGGAAGCAAAAAAATCGCTCGCACAAGACTTACGCAAAGCGGGAGAAGAAGCGTTGTATCAACTTGGAATTCCTGTTTCCTCTGTTGATCCAAAACTCACCTCGATTCTCGGGCGCATGAAGTTTCGTACAAGCTACGGACAAAATGCCCTTCAACACTCGCTTGAGGTTGGAACGATTGCCGGAATGATCGCGGAGGAACTTGGAGCCGATGTATTCATCTGTAAAAAAGGTGGACTGTTCCACGATATTGGAAAAGCGGTCGATCACGACATGCAAGGCGCCCATCCAGAAATCGGCTACAACATCATGAAGAAGTTTGGATTCCCAGAAGAGATTTGTTACCAGTCGATTGCTCATCACGAAGATCGTCCGCGTACAATTGAGGGTGCCATCGTGAAAGCCGCGGACGCAATTTCCGGTTCACGTCCAGGCGCACGCAAACAATCGCTCGAACAATTTGTGCAACGCATGGAAGAGTTGGAAAAAACCGCGAACGCGTTTGAGGGCGTGGAGAAAACGTATGCCATTCAAGCGGGTCGTGAAATCCGCGTCTTCATTCATCCACAAAAAATCGACGACCTCACCGCCTTCAAACTCGCCAAAGATATCGCAAACAAAATTGAAGCGGAACTCAGTTACCCAGGAGAAATTAAAGTCACCGTCATTCGTGAAACACGCGTGATTGAATACGCGAGATAATTGTGCTATCTTGAGCCTAAGATATGAACAAAGCTGACCTGGCAACTCGCCTTGCCGAACAACTGAATGTTTCCAAAAAACTCGCCGAAGATTTCGTCGCCGCTTTTGAGGAAATCGTCACCCGCACACTTCTTAATGGCGATGAAGTGACGATTGCTGGATTTGGAACATTCAGCGCCAGACAACGCAAAGGCCGCATGGGAGTGAATCCGCAAAAACCAAGTGAAGCGATCGAAATTCCAACCGTTGTCGTGCCAAAGTTCAAAGCAGGAAAAGCGCTCAAAGATACATTAAAAGGAAAACGAAGCGTTTAAACAAAAATAGAGCCACGAGGCTCTATTTTTGTTTATGAACATTATCGTCTTGAACTGGACAAAGAGTGTCCGGCGCTTTGCTTTGGCAGATGTCCCAGTGGACAACGAACCCCATAACGTCCCGAGCGACAAAAAGAACACTGTGCAGAGCTTGAGCCTTGCGTTGCGGCCTTGCGAGACCGTGCGAGCGTGGAACTGCGGGTATTGTCTTTGTTCATAAAATTATTTACAGGTGATTCTATTCAGACCGTGTCATGAAAAGAGAAAAATGTCAATGGGTTGCAACAAAAAAACACGCCTACGAGGAGGCCGTGTCTGAAAGTGGAGCCGAGTTCGTTTTGATCTTTGCGATCAGCAGAACCATGAGAACGGTAGAGGGAATTGCCCGTCCAAGATAGATGCAAGCGAAGACATCGCTCTTCACCCAAGCTGGGTAGAGGGCACTCAACCCTGACAGGAGCACACACACCCAGAGGAACAAGGGTTCGGTGCTAGAGGTCACACTTCGCAGCTTTTGGACGGTGGCGAAATAACCCACCAAGGCGATGCATTGAACAAGCACGTAGGAGATGAGCGGCTGGCGCGTAAAAGTCCAGAACAGGACAATAAGTGCTCCTGCCATCAAGCATCCTTTCTGTACTCGATTGAAGGTCACGACGAGTGTCTTGTGCCGAATGTGGGATGCAATGACTCCCACAAAAATGCAGACCGTGCTCCCAAACGCCGCCATCAGCCCAATGTTTGCCGTCCACGATTTGTTCTCGCTGTGCCAATACATCCACAATGAAAGGGCCATTGTAGTGAGGAGCAGAATCCATGTCGCCGGCACCGGCGACGTCCGACGTGTCCACGCGCAATACACGTAATGAATAGAAGACACGACCTTGAGGAGGATCGTGACAAGAACCATGGTTTCGTACACGACAACCCCCTTCTCAACCAAGCGGTCTAAATTGCGTAACGAAGAGAGAGGTTAATCAATTTTGTGAAGAAAGTCAATGAATCATCATGAGGAAACGGGATTGACAAAAACCGAAAAATACACCACAGTCGTGACGATTAGGAGGTGCCCAATGCTGATACCAACGATTGATCTTTCAAGTGTGGAGATCGACTAATGGAAATCCCCATCGTGCAGTTGCGTCCTCCACCGATCGCGTCCGATCCGATGGACGACCCGGGAATCGAGGATTACTTGTTGATCCCGGTCATCCAGATCATTGACGTGACACTTGCAAACGTGACGAGCCGGGGCGCAACGGAAGTCGTCCTGGAAGGGATTCCAAACAGGACGTGCGAAGTCAGACAGAAGGCCGGCGGCCAGTGGCAGTTGATCATGCGGCCTCCAGGAAAACTCCTCCGAGCTCTGCTGCGTCGCCTCCGGTTCATCGCGGATCTGAAGGTAGAAAGCCGGGTCGATCAGTCCTCACAGTTCGCGGTCGAAATTGATGGAGTCATCCGTGTCGGCTTCCACATCACCTTCAGTTCAGATGAAGCCACCGGAATCACACGGGCCGTTCTCACGATCTTGGAACGCTCGCAACTCAAGCGAGCACAGCTGTACCTCGTGAAGAGCTAGTTCGGTCTCACACCCAAGTCGGGTGTTTTTTTATTGACTCAAACTGTCAGGGGTCTGACCCCAAATCCCTACAAATAAAAATCCCACCTGTGAGAGTGGGTCGTGACGTGACTGGTTTACACCCGGGCGAGGACGGCCTGGGTGAACTGGTAGGTGTTGAGCTCGCCGCCGATGTCGCGCGTCCACTCGCCAGCCCGCAGGGCCTGCGCGATGGCGTTGCGCAGGCGGTTCCCCAATCCGCGCAGACCGAGATGGTCGAGGAGCAGCCCACCCGAGAGCAGGAGGCCGGCCGGGTTGGCGATGCCCATGCCCGCGATGTCGGGAGCGGAGCCGTGAACAGCTTCGAAGAGCGCGACCTGCGCGCCGATGTTGGCGCCGGGCGTGACACCCAGACCGCCGACGAGACCCGCACACAGATCCGAGATAATGTCCCCGAACATATTCTCGGTGACGATGACGCCCCACTTGCTGGGATTCCTCACGAGCGACATACACATCGCATCGACCAGCATGTGGTCAACGCGGATTCCGCGGAAGTTCTGCATCTGTGCGACCGTGTTGAACGCATCATGGTAGAGCCGGCCCCAGACCTTGTGGATGTTCTCTTTGGTCACAAGCGTGACGTGATCGTATCCGTGCTCGAGGGCGTAGACGAATGCTGAGGCAGCCAGACGCCGCATACCCTCCGCCGTGAACCGCGCGGTCAGGACGACCGTGAAACCGGTCTGTTCCTCCGAGCAGGCGTAGAGCCCTTCCGTGTTCTCGCGAAACGTCACGAGGTTGACGTTGTCGCGCGTGCCCGGCAAGCCCATCGATACCGCGGGACGCAATCCTACGAACAGATCAAGCTCCTGACGGAGACGAACGTTGGCGCTCGTGAACCCTCCGCCACTCGGCGTTTCGGTCGGGCCTTTGATGCCTACACGATGCTCGCGCAGGAGTGCGAGCGTTTCCGCCGGCAGCGACTCTCCTGTTGCCTCGTGACACCGCCGCCCGGCATGGGCTTCGATCCACTGGATCTGGTCGCTCGCCAAGACATCCAGGACGCGGCGGGTGATGTTCATCACCTCCGGCCCAATGCCATCGCCGTTGATGAACACAACTTTCACGGGGAACCTCCTTGTCCTTGTGACGGGGCTTTTCTATCATGGCAATGTCATTTTGTAAAATGCCGAAAATCAAAACAGGCCGTCTTTACGGCCTGTTTTGTGAATCTTCTAATAGGACTTGGCAAACAACACGCGTATCTTGGATGGCTTCTTACTGTACACACACGACCCCTCTTCGGTCTTCTGCGCAAACGGCAAACAGCGAATGGTCGCACCGCTTTCTTCTTTAATCTTTGCTTCATCTTCTGCATCGCCAGACCAGTGAGCCATCACGAACTTTCCTTCTTCGATCGCTTTGGTAAATTCCTCCCAGGAATCGACGGAGACGGTGTTCGTTTCTCGAAGTGTCTTTGCCCGATCACATAACGTCTGTTGGATATTCTCGAGAACCTTTGCGACGTGCTCTGGCAGCTTATTCAATTCAATCGATTCTTTGTCTCCCCCATCACGTCGGGCAACAATTCCGACTCCAGCGGCGAGATCCTTTGGACCAAGTTCGATGCGAACTGGTACTCCTTTTTTCTCCCAGTGAAAAATCTTTTCTCCCGGTCGCAGTTCACGCACATCCATTTTGACTCGCATGTTGAGCGCCGTCAGTTGTGTTTGCAATGCCTTGGCTGCGGCGAGAATTTCTTCTTTCTGTTCCTCTTTAAACCAGAGCGGAATAATGACGACTTGAACCGGCGCGATGTTTGGAGGAACGACAAGTCCTTTGTCATCGCTGTGGGTCATGATGAGGCCACCGATCATGCGCGTGGAAACTCCCCAACTTGTTTGCCAACCAAACTGTTCGACATTTTCTTTGTCGCTAAACTTCACATTGAACGCTTTGGCAAAATTCTGTCCCAAAAAATGTGAGGTGCCGAATTGAAGGGCTTTGCCATCTTGCATCATCGCCTCTACACAATAGGTTGTGTGCGCTCCGGCAAACTTTTCGCTGTCAGATTTTTGACCAAGAACCG
Source organism: Patescibacteria group bacterium (assembly GCA_038064815.1). Classification (GTDB taxonomy): domain Bacteria; phylum Patescibacteriota; class Patescibacteriia; order UBA9934; family GWF2-40-263; genus JBBTSF01. The sequence continues at coordinate 37,650 of JBBTSF010000064.1, read as the reverse complement.
CAGGAACGGCCAAGTAGTTTTCCGCAAAGTCTCCGTAGACATCGAGCATAGTGCGCGCGAATGCATCCGCTTCTTCAGAACTTGCGTGAACCGTGTGTCCTTCTTGCCACAAAAATTCTGTGGTGCGCAAAAACAAACGTGTTCGGAGTTCCCAACGCACGACGTTCGCCCATTGGTTAATGAGCAGCGGCAAATCGCGATACGACTGAATCCAATTTGAAAACACTTCGTACATGATCGTCTCCGACGTTGGACGCACGACGAGCGGCTCTTCCAATTTTTTCCCGCCAGCATGAGTGACGACGGCCACCTCAGGCGCAAACCCTTCTACGTGGTTTTCTTCACGCTTTAAAAAGCTTTCTGGTATAAACAAAGGAAAATAGGCGTTTTCCACTCCCTGATCTTTGAATTTCTGATCAAGCGTTTTCTGCATCATCTCCCAGATGGCATATCCGTACGGTTTGATGACCATACAGCCTTTCACAGGCGAATGTTCGGCCAAATCTGCCGCGGCAATCACATCCAAATACCATTGATTATAGTCCTCCGCCCGAGCCGTTATTTTTTTCTCTTCCATAGGTTCGATTAATTGATGTGGCAAAGATATCATATCAGGAGATTTCCGAGTAGAAAAAGACTAGCCGGAGTTGACGAATATGATTGAGAATAATACGTACATAAAAAGAGACCACACACGTGGTCTCTTTTTGGTGCGCTGGGTGGGGATCGAACCCACGGCCAAGAGATTAAGAGTCTCCTGCTCTACCGCTGAGCTACCAGCGCATAAGACATTGATGAACGGCTCAATTCTGCCAGATTGATTGACGAGAGTCAATCTTTTGCCTATCATTCAGCGCGTGTCCTTCTGGAATGCGGGCATAGCTCAATTGGATAGAGCATCAGCCTTCGAAGCTGAGGGTTGGGGGTTCGAGCCCCTCTGCCCGCACCACAAAAGACACCCTTGAAAGAGGGTGTCTTTTGTATTGAGGTTTTTTTATTTGAGCCCAAGCGTCTGGGCAAAAAACGTAAGAATCAATGACTGCGCTTCGACGTATTTTGAAATCGGTTTTCCTGGACCGTGACCTGCTTCCTCTTCACTGAAAATCAACACCACGTTTTTTTGATTCACGGCCTGCAATGCAGCCGCCATCTTTCTGGCATGCAGCGGATCGACACGTGTATCTTTGTTCGCCGTCGTAAAAAGAATATTTGGATATTCAACGTCTGACTTCACGTTGTGATACGGACTCCATTTGAGAATTTGCTCCAAGTCATTTTTGATTTCTGGATTTCCATATTCATGAACCCATCGCATCGCCATTCCAAACTTTGGGAAGCGCACCATATCGGTAAGCGGTACCATCGAACAGACCGATTCAAATAAATCTGGTCGTTGGACGGCAACCGCACTCACAAGCAAACCACCATTACTTCCTCCGATGATTCCAAGATGAGACGAATCGGTGACTTGATCGACGACTAACTGTTCCCCAACCGCAATAAAATCATCATACCCATTTTGTTTTCGATCTTTGATTCCTTGCGTGTGCCAGGATTCGCCAAACTCGCCACCACCACGAATGTTCGCAACGACAAAAACTCCACCACGCTCAAGCCACGGGATCCACTGACGCATAAACATTGGCAACACACTCGAAGCAAACCCACCGTAGCCATAAAGAAGCGTTGGATTTTTTCCATTGAGTTCAACGTCCTTTTTATGAAAAAGAAAATACGGGATCTTCGTTCCGTCTTTGGAGACGCACCACTGTTGCGTGGCGACATAGTTCTCTGGAGAAATCGGATTGTCCGTCGCGCGATAAAGATCGTATTGCTTACGTGTCGCATCAAATCGATAAATCTTTTTTGGAAACGTGAACGAAGCGATGCCGTAAAAAAATTCCGCTTCTTCAATGCGGGAAGAAATATCGGTGATTGTGGTAAACGCAGGAAGTGGAATCGTTCCCGTCTCACGTCCGTTGTGATCGAGTGTCACAATCTGACCACAGACATTCACAAGATACGAAAGAAGAATCTGATCTTTTGTCACATGCACAGACTCCAAAACAGAATCACGCTGAGGGATAAACTCCTCCCAGCCGTCGAGTGGTTTGAAAAGATCGTTCAGGTGGGTCGTCAAAACGCGGTATCGATCCGCAAGATAGTTTGTCTTTACAATCACTTTGTCGTTGAGAAACTCCAGTATGAACTGTGCGGGAATATTCACGATAAGCGGTGAAAGTGTTTTTTGTTTAATGTCGTAAAGATATATTTCGTTGTGCGTCCAAGTGCGTGCAACGTGGATCGCAAGGAGATTTCCATCAACAGACATCGAAAGCTGGATCATATCATCCATCGGTCTTCCCTCCCCAAACACCATCATGTCTGTCTGAGGATCCGCTCCGAGCACATGAAAATACAACTTGTTGTGCAACGTGATTTCATTGTCGGGGACGGTTCCAGGTTTTGGACCACGCGTATAAAAAAATCCTGAGTCATCGGGTAACCACGTGATCGATGCATAGCGACATGGCGCGATCGTGTCTGGGAGATCTTGTTTTGTTTCTACGTCCATCACGCGCAATGTGGCAATTTCATCTCCCCCAGAAGAAAGGCCGTAAGCAACAAATCGACCCGTCGAACTCGGCATCCAAAAATCTAATGTGGTCGTCGTTCCGATCGCATTTGGATTGATGAGTTCCGTTGGTTCATCCTCTAATCCATTTTTTACAAACAAAACCATCTGATCCTGCCCCGGCTGGCGCTCTGTAAAAAAGTATCGGCCGTTCACGGGAACAGGACTCGAAAAATTCACGACATGAAAACTGCGCGCAAGTTCTTCAGAAAACATCTTCTGCGTTTCATTGCGCAGATGCGAATCCGTCCAGGCATTTTGCTCCGCAATCCAATCTTTGACCTCAGGATGGTCCGGATTTTCCAACCAACGATACGGATCCGAAACGGAAATTCCATGGATCTCTTCTTTTAATTCCTCACGTTTTGTCGCTGGAATAGGCATAGTGTTTTGAAGTATACCCGATTCGTATCAAAAAACATCCTCTTCACGAGGATGTTTTTCTTTACCAACCTTTTTCTTTCAATGCCGCTTCTGCAGCAACGACTTGAGCTTCATGTTTTGACATGCCGATTCCGATCGCTATCTGTTCTTTTGCGAGATACACACCGACTTGAAACTGTTTGGCGTGATCTGGACCTTCTTCGGAGAGGACTTTGTAGGAAGGCGTGACGCCGGCGTGTTCCTGCGCCGCTTCTTGGAATCGACTCTTCGGATCGATATACAAACGCTGCTTCAGAATACGTGGCAGTTCGCACAGGACGCGCTCTTCGATAAATTTCTTTGAGGGTTCCCATTGGCCATCAATATAGATTGCTCCAATCAATGCTTCAAACGCGTTCGCGAGAATGTACTTTCGCGCTTTGGAATCTTTATCTTTTGCTTCCCCGCGGGACAGGTGCAGATACGGTTCGATCTCCAACTTTGCACAAAGCTCGGCGAGCATTTCGGCGTTCACCAGAGCCGCGCGCCAGTTGGTGAGTTCTCCTTCTGGGTTTTCGTAGTTGTCGTACAGGTGTTCTGTGACAACAAGTTCGAGAACCGCGTCGCCCAAAAATTCCAATCGTTCGTTGTGACCGAGCGGAAAGTCGGGATGTTCGTTGAGATAGGATCGGTGAACAAGCGCTTGTCGTAACGTGTCTTTGTTGTTGAACGTGACACCAAGCGTCTGCTCTAAATCCTCCAGTTCTTCTTTAGGCATATGAGGGCGTTAGCTGTTGGGAATTGGTTCGACAGCCATTTCTGGTTTAGCGACTTTATCAACGGCCTTGATCTGACCTTTTGCGAGGAGATCTTTATAAACCGCACCGAGAACTCCATTCACAAACTTGCCAGACGACGGCCCTCCGAATCCTTTTGCGAGCTCAATGGCTTCATTGATCGCCACCTTTGCGGGAATGGCATCGTGATACATCAATTCATACACCCCAAGGCGCAAAATATTTCGATCCACGATCGCGAGCGTATCAAGCGGCCAATCGGGGGCAAACTCCGTAATCGTTTTATCGATTTCGTCTTGATGTTTAATGACACCTTCGACAAGTGTCTCCACAAATCCTTCATCATCAAACTTCGGTGCGAATTCTCTACGATTAAAGGCGATGATCTCCGGAAGCGTTCCTTCCGGTTTTTCCAAAAAATCCCACTGATAGAGGGATTGCATGGCGATCGTTCGTGAAAGATGACGATTGGACATAAGGAAAAGAGCGAGATAAGTCGTCAGGTAGTCGAGCCGTCAAGAATTCTTAACGACTCTATCCATGACTACTTCTTTGTTTTCGTTGCGCGTCCGCGATACATTCCACACTTTGGACAGGCCTTGTGCGGCATGATCGGTGCGTTGCAGGAGGTGCAAATACTTGTGGTCACAGGCTTAAGGGCCATGTGTGAAGCTCCTCGTCGAACAGAGGAACTGGATTTTCGTCGCGCTGGCACTGGCATAGGAGTCGTGAGGGGTTGAAAATATCTACAAATTACTAAAGAAATATACCATCTTTAGCCCTGTCCGTCAAATCATGCCGGTTGCCAGATTTTCTCGACAATTTGATCGACTCCTTCCACAAACCGAACAGTTCGGCGGCGGGCGGGGTGTAGGAGATTGATGTGAGGCCCGGATTTCTCGAGAATCACCTTGGTTTCCAGCCAGGTCATGTGCATGAAATGTTGGGCGTACATTCGAGCTCCGAGCATATATTCGTCCTTTTGCATGGGAAACACATCCGTGTAAGCACGGAGAAAATCTCTTGCCATCTCATAATTCCGCTCTTCCCACCCATCGTCAAAGCAGGTCAAAAAAATACTCCGCGCCAATTCGTAGGCGCGAGGCCCCATCCCTGTTCGTTCAAAATCGTAGATCGAACGAATCTGGCCTTCCCCATCAAAAAAAAGATTCGTATAAATAAAATCTCCGTGTAAGAGGCAGTCGTGCGGAAGAGAAAAATCGTTGGGAGATTGTTGATGTTCTTCCAAATACTCCTCTTGGATGTGCAAACTATTTAGCGCAAATTTTTGCATCGGGGAAATAGATTCTTGTTTCGCGAGAAATGTTTCCAGGATATGAAGCGAGGCAAAAAAATCTTCCCGCTTCCAAAGTCGAATGGGAGCATATCGTGTATGCTTTTCGTCTTTTCCAATGGAATGCATTTTCGCAAGCGTTGTTCCCATGGAAGCGATCATCGTTTTCGTGAGCTCACTGGCGCGTGGCGAAATTTGGTCCACAAACGGAAACAGACTAAACCGATGTTCTTCGATATCAAAAAAATCTCTTCCTTTGTTTGATCGAATCGGAAGAATCACGGGAAACCCGTGTGTGAAAAAAAAGATTTCTGCCGCTTTGATATCTGCAACGCTCGAGATGCTGCGATACTGTTTCAAAAAATAGCGCTCTTTGGATGTTTGCAAAAAATAATTTTTGCAAAGGTGCCCGCCGCGAATGACGGAAAATTCTATGATCCCATCCAAACCGAAATCATGCTGGAGTTTTTCTTCAATGGCATGTTGTAAAGCGGGCTCTAAACTCATAGTAAAGGTGTAGACGAAAACACTGCGGATAAACCGCAGTGTTTTTATTAGATCAACGTTAAGCTCACGACACTATCATTCTCCTTCTTAAATCGCATCACACGCACTCCCTGCGTCGCGCGTCCAAGAGATGGAACGGACGACAGTGGTGAACGAACGACCTGTCCCGCACTGGAAATCACGAACAGATCACGTTCGTCGTTCGCTGGAGTCACGTGTGCGGAAACGATCGAACCTGTTTTCTTTGTCGTGTTTGCCGTCTTGATTCCAGAACCACCTCGGCCCTGAACTTTGTACTCAGAAATATCGGTCCGCTTTCCATATCCATGTGCCATCACGACCAACAATTCATATTGACCAGGTTTCTTTGTGGCGTTTGCTGGAATGACTCCCATGCCGATGACCTGATCCTTCCCTTTCAAACGAATACCTCGCACACCGGACGCGACACGTCCCATGGCACGCGTATTCTTTTCCGCAAATCGAATGGCCTGACCTTGTGTGGTGACGAGTACGACGTCATCGTTGCCCGTGGTTGGTCGCACCCACTCAAGGTTGTCTCCATCTTTGAGTTTAATCGCGATGAGCCCGGAGTTGCGAATGTTTTCAAACTCAGAAAGCTCAACCTTCTTCACGGTTCCTTTGTTGGTCACCATGAGTAAGTATTTTGCATGCTCGATATCATCTGTGGAATACGCTGCGGAAACGGTTTCGCCTGGCGCGAGTTGCAGGAAGTTCACCAACGCTTGTCCCTTTGCAATGCGTGTCGCCTCTGGAACATCGTATGCCTTCATGCGAAACACGCGACCACGGCTGGTGAAGAACAAAAGATCTTTGTGTGTGGTTGTGGAGAATACTTGCTCGACCACATCCTCATCTTTTGTCGTGAGTCCCGCGACTCCTTTTCCTCCACGCTTTTGTGTTTTGAATGTGTCTGGTGGAATGCGCTTGATGTATCCCGCACGGGTAATCATGACCACCGTTGGCGTATCTGGAATGACATCCTCAATCGAAAACTCTTTGATGCCATGCTTCATGATTTGTGTGCGGCGCTCGCTGCCGTATTTCTTTCGCAAGTCTTCTACTTCTGTGGCGATGACGCCCAACATCTTTTTCTCAGAGGCAAGAATCGCTTCGAGTTCTTTGATGAGCTGCATCTTTTCGTCATACTCTTGCTCCACTTTCAACCGCTCAAGGTTGGCAAGTTGTTGCAAGCGCATTTCCAAAATCGCGGTGGCTTGAATTTCGGAAAGTTTGTATTTTTTAACAAGGTTGAGGCGTGCCTCATCTTTGTCTTTGGATTTTTTGATTGTCTCGATGACTTCATCGATTTTGAGCATCGCGATGCGCAATCCTTCCAAGATGTGCGCGCGATCTCGAGCGCGTTGCAAATCGAACTCCGTGCGACGACGCACGACTTCGCGACGATGTTTCACATACTCTTCCAAAATCATCTTCAAGTTGAGCACGCGTGGTTGGATGCCATCCACGAGCGCGAGCATGTTGTAGTGAAATGTTTCTTGAAGCTGCGTGGTTTGATACAAACGATTGAGTACCTTTTTTGGAAAGGCATCTTTTTTGAGCTCAATCACAATACGAACTTTTCCTTTGCTCGATTCATCGCGAAGATCGCGAATGCCTTCCACCTTTTTATCTTTCACGTTTTGCGCAATACGCATGAGCAACGTGGACTTGTTTACTTGATAAGGAATTTCTGTCACAAGAATCACGAAGTCCCCTTTTTTGTTTTCGACAATTTCTGTCTTCGCACGCACCACCACTCCACCCTTTCCGGTGGAGAAGGCTTGCTTCATGTCTTTGCTGTTGTAGACGATCGCTCCCGTTGGAAAATCTGGTCCAAGCACAATGTCGGACAATTCGTCCACGGTGATGTCTTTGTTTTTGATGAGTTCCAAAATCGCCGAGCAGACTTCGGTGAGGTTGTGTGGAGGAATGCTCGATGCCATTCCGACGGCGATTCCGAGCGTTCCGTTGATGAGTAAGTTTGGAAGTTTGGCAGGAAGGACTTTTGGTTCTTTGTGTGTGCCGTCAAAGTTCGGAACAAAATCAACCGTTCCCTTTTCCAAATCGAGCAAAAGCTCTTCGGAGATCTGTTCGAGCTTGGCTTCGGTGTAACGATACGCAGCGGCGGCATCTCCATCGAGCGATCCGAAGTTTCCTTGGCCTCGCACCAGCGGATAACGCAAAGAAAAATCTTGCGCCATACGCACGAGCGATTCGTAAACCGCGCTATCTCCGTGTGGGTGGTATTTACCAAGCACATCTCCGACCACGCTCGCACACTTTTTAAATTTTGCTCCAGAGCGCAAACCGGTCTGCCACATCGAATACAAAATACGACGATGCACAGGCTTGAGTCCGTCGCGGATATCTGGAAGCGCACGGCCAACGATGACAGACATCGCGTAGCTCAAGTACGACGTTTGCATTTCTTCAACAAGACTTTGTCCAACAACGTTCGCTGGAGGAACAAGTTCTTTTTCCGGTTCAATGGGGAGCTTGGGTGCCATACAGTGCGTCTGTTTCTAGTTGAGCTTTAAGAGATTCAATAAGTTGATTGGAGATGGCTTCTTTTTTGTCGTGAAGTTCGAACAAACTTCCGCCCGTTGTCTTTGCTTTCTGTATTCCCTCTTGCGCTTGTGCGCGCAGGGCACGTGTTTTTTCGAGTTCCGTTTGTGCCGTGTGTGCAGAATCTGCAAGAGCGCTTTTGGCGGTTTTGACGTTTTCCATGAGCGCTTGGCGCGCCGAGAAAATCCATCCAAGCAGAACGAGTAGGATCGTCATGCCAACGCCGACATAATAAAGGACTTGCTGTCTGCGACTGAGCCGTCCCAATCGAACCGGCGCCTTATACATACTATTTGGTGAGTGTCACAATAAGCATATCCTCTTCCGGAAGATCTTTGCGAGTGACTTTATACTTATTCATATCTTCCCGACGACAGGCTCCCATCGCTTTATAAAACGCTTCTACAGGACCATATGTTTCTTTGAGGCCAGGAAGTTCGTACATCATTGGAATAATCACCCGTGGCTCGATCTGACTGATGACTTCTGCAGCAAGTGTTGGGGAAAGAACCATTCCTCCACCAACAGGAACCATCAAGATGTCGATATTTTTCAGACGTTCAAGTTCCTCATCGGTAAGAAGACGATCAAGTGATCCCAGATGAGCAATCTGCATTCCTTCTGTTTCAATGCGGTACAAAATGTTTGGGGATGGTCTTCCTTTTTTGTCCTGACGTTTGAGCGGAGCGTCGATTCCGAACACGAAGACGCCACGGACTTCGAATTCGCCGGGTACTGTAATGAGAGCCGGTGACCCCGTCACAGAAGTGACGCTGTTTGCCTCTGCTTCATCGTGCGAGACGGTCACAATATGACCTTCAATTGTTTTTGGAAACCGAAGACCGGTCGCGTTATCGTATGGATCGGTCACAAGAACCACCTCACCATCTGTATTTTTTGTAACGATTTCAAACGCAGAAAGTCCGTGCCAGGAAAGTTGCATAGGGTGACGGAAAGGAAGAATAACGCAAAAAGATTAGCATGAAAGTACTCCAAAAACAAGAGAGGGATTACTCCCCCTCTTTGAAAATCTCTTCCCAATACCCGATTTCTTTTTTGACGTCTTCGAGCTCCACGTCCGGCTCTGTGACAAGGAATCCTTCGCGATACTCCAATGCCTTTTCCAGAATCTCTCGGCGTTGATTGTCATCTCCCCGTTTTGCGAGTGCTTCGTATTCATTGATTGCTTTTTGAATTTCCTTTGCGTGCGCCGTCCACTTTTTGACAAGCGCGTCGTAGTGCGTGCTTTCGGTAGGATTTTTCTGCACTTTTAACTCGTCGGAAATTTTGCTGCTCGCCACGAGAATTCCATCTTCAATCTGATAGCGCTGCTCTGCGGTCAGCTGTGTTTCAAATAATTCACTTTTCACAAGCTCCTCAAGGGACACTCCGGCATCAAGATGAGGCTTGATAAAACCCCGAACCGTTTCGTCGACATGCTCGAGTACAAGCATTTTCATTTGTGCTCCGGCTTCCCCCTCTGTGAGTTCTTGGTACGCCCGACGATACGGATATTCTTTGACCCCAACTTCGTAGAACGTTTTGCGAATCTGCATCTCATCTGCCTTCAGGTCTTCTGAAAGCTGATCATGAATATCCTGCGCTTCTTTTTTAATCTCTTTTGGCAGGGTCGGTGCGAAATGCCGGATCGCATGTTGAAATTCCTCAAGCAGCGATTTCTGTGGGTGTTGCATAGTGTTCTGGTGGTTTTACGTCCCAAATAAAGGGAATTTCACTTAACATTTCTGGATGACTCTCTTTCACTCCTTGTTTAAGGGCAACAAACACTTCTGCTGCGGACTGGAATCGCTGATCTGGATCTTTATCTAAGAGTTTAAACACGATCGCTTCAAGCCAAGCAGGTACCTCTTTCACACCTCGTTCACCAAACGATTTTGGCTTACTCTCCATATGCGCTTTCAGTTGCGCGTGCACTTGATCTTTTTTATTCGCTTTTGGATCCGTCACCTCTTGAAATGGCTCTGCTCCTGTGGTCATCTTGTACATCACCAACCCTAGCGAATAGAGATCTGATCGATGATCAACAGGCATGCTCTTAACAGATTCAGGGGATGCGTAAGCCGGCGTTCCCAGAAAACTTCCGGACTGTGTCAGCACTGTTCTGCCAGGTAATGCAGGTGTCGTTTCATCTGTTGCAAGTGGCTGATCTTTTTCAAACGCAAAGCCAGCAATCCCAAAATCTCCAATGCGCACAAATTGTTCACCGTCCGGCATTTCGTGAATCAAAATATTGGCAGGTTTGAAATCCCGATGAACGATTCCTGCTTTCCTCAGGGATTCGAGTGCAAAACACATTTGAGCCGAGAGGACGGCAACGCGGTCGGGTTCCAAACGGTCTTTCACGAGACGGTCGAGACTGGTCCCTTCTACATAATCCATAACCAGACCAACTGTCTCCTGTTCATCAACGGTCACTCTTATGACTTTGTTGGCTGCCACAATAAACGGATTTTCCATTTGTCCGAGCACTTCAATTTCTCTTTGAAAACGGGCCATCATTGACGGAACATTTCGAGCCTCTGCATGCATAAACTTTACGGCTCGCGGGAGGCCGAGTCGTAGATCCTCTACTTTATAAACTCCTCCCATTCCGCCCTCACCCAATTTCTCATCAACACGATATTGATTCCCATACGCATCTGTAAACGTCTCTCCCAACGGAATCTTGGTCTGATCTTCAGATGTTTCGGCGGGATACGCTTCTGTCGGACTTTGCACGAATTCTTCCATGGCATCTATCGTCACAGCCGGAGCCGCTGGAATTCCGTGCTTGGTTTTGTCTAACCCAAAATCTCGCGGAGCTGGTTCTACTGGTTCATGACTAGGTGGAACGGTTGTTTCAAGTGGCGGGTGTTCCCCGCGTGGATGGTTGAAAGACATATGCCACATCTTAAGGTTTTTTGGATTTGAGTTCAACAAGCTCACGGAACTTACTGAAAATAAAAAAGCCTCGCCGTGAGAACGTAGCGAGACTTTGCGAACGCGAGACGCGAGAAAGGACAAAGAGCCAAGGATCAAAGGGCCAATGGATCGCCCAAAGTTCCAAAGCCCCAGCGCTAACTCGCGGAGACCGCAGCCGGGCTCTGGCCGCCGAAGCGGCCGCCGAGCCAGTTGCAGCGCCGGTGCCACCGCCCGCCGCTGAAGTACACGTAGCGGACGTACAGGTCGCCGCCCGAGTGGCGGTAGACGACGGACCAGAAGTAGAGGTAGATGGTGTTGCCATCCTCGTTCTGCTTCAGGTTGTCCGGGATCAGGTGCTGGTTCTCGAAGAGGGCATCGAGGATGTTCGGGTGGAGCGTGGCCTCCCGCTCCAGCTTCTTCCGGAGCTCGGTGCCGACGATCGACTTCCCCTTCAGCTGACCGGCGTCGAGATGCAGGAGCACCTCGTTGCCTCCAACGAACAGGAGGTCGCCGATGCGCTCCACCCGGATCCACCCGGTCTGGCCGGGCTTGGTCCACTCGACCGTCGCGTCCGCGAACGGGATCACGGGCGGCGCATCGAGGTTGACCTCGATCGCCAGGTCACCGACCTTCCGCCAGAGGGGGACCTCTGGCCAGGGGTTCTCCCCGCGGAGGAACCGCTTGAAGGCCGCGAGCCACTTCTCTCCCTCCTTGCCCGCGAGCTTGCTGTTGAGATCACCGATCGGTCCGACCACACTGGCCAGAGCGATGCCACCGAGCACATCCTTGTCGGACATGGTCAGTCTCCTTATCTACCTCGAAGCCGCGAGAGGTCGATTGCGAGGACTATCCCCGTTTATCGAGCTCCTAATTTGTTAAAAGCGGCGGTTTAGGGCTTTAACAAAGGCGCCAAACCGCTACTTTTAAGGTGAGACTATACGACAAAAAAGCCATTTTGTCAATAAAAGAAGGCCTTTTCTTGACCATTCCCCATGTTTTCGATACACTCGCGAGGCTTATTAATTCTTAGTGCCGTCGGGCCGCCATGCCTTGGGTCACTCCTTGTGCGGAAGCCGTCTTGCGGAAAAAATGTGCAAAACACACAACCCATGTCTGAGTTTCAAAAGTTACTTGAGGGAGGAGAGTATTTAAATATTCCGAAGGTTGGTGACGTGGTCACTGGCAAAGTGATCGGTGCGGGTCGACGTGAGATTCGACTCGACATCAATGGGATGTCCACCGGTGTCGTCCGAGGACGTGAACTTTTTTCAGAAAGCAGCGAGTACGGCAACCTTGCCACAGGCGAGGAAGTCAAAGCGACGATCATCGAGCTTGAAAACGAAAATGGCGAAATGGAACTTTCGTTCCGCTTTGCCGGCCAAGCACGCGCTTGGGAAGAACTTCGCCGCATTTTTACGACAGGCGAATCCGTGGAAACAAAAATTTTGGAAGCCAACAAAGGTGGTCTCATCGTCAACGTCCAGCACATCACAGGATTTCTTCCTGTTTCCCAACTTTCTCCAGAGCACTACCCACGCGTAAGCGGTGGAGATAAGAACAAAATTCTTGAAAAGCTCAAATCGCTCATGGGTCAAAAGATGGCCGTGCGCATTATTGATGTCAACGAACAAGAAGAAAAACTGATCGTTTCTGAAAAGGCGGTTTGGGAAGATGAGCAGAAGAACGTCATCTCTCAATTCAAAGTCGGAGACAAGATTGAAGGAGAAGTCACCGCAGTTGCGGACTTCGGCGCCTTCGTCAAATTTGATTCTCTCGAAGGATTGGTGCACATCAGCGAAATTGCTTGGCAACGAATTGACCATCCACGCGATCTACTTAAGATCGGACAAACCGTGAAAGCGGAAATCATTGGAATCGAAGGAAGTAAAATTTTCCTTTCCATGAAGAAACTCGTCCGAGATCCATGGGCAAACGTCTATGAGCGCTACACTGTTGGCAGCTTGGTGGAAGGAACCGTTCTGAAAGTGAATCCATTTGGATTCTTCGTAGAACTCGATCCAGAAATCCACGGACTTGCCCACGTCAGCGAGCTTTCTGAAAAGCCGGTTGCGGACGTAAACACCATCGCAAAATCTGGAGACAAGCTGACCTTCCGCATTGTTTCCATCGAACCAAACGAACACCGTCTCGGTCTTTCCTTGAAAGCCGCTGACGAAGCTGTCTGGAAAAAAATGAATGAGCAGCCAACCGCGGCCGCCCCTGCACCAGAAGCAAAACCTGCAGAATAATCCCTTCGTTCTTGTTCTTTCCCGGCAGAGCCGGGTTTCCCCTTTTCCATCTCCTATGAAACCTCTTTCCAAAAACATCATCTTGGCGATCATTGTTGTTTTGGTTATCTCTGCTATTTTTTCCAGCATCTCCCTGCAGGGAAAAAAACCACAAAGCATCTCGATCGCCACGCTCGCTGAAGAAGTCGAAAAAGGACTCGTGCAATCCACAAAAGTGGAGGGCTCGGAAGTCACCATCAAACTGAAGGATGAGACCGATCAGAAAACACGCAAAGATAGTTCCGCGTCGCTCGAAGAAATTCTCACACAATACGGACTGGAGGCTGACGACATCCGCGCCGCCAATATCGAAATCCAAGATCGCAGCACACGTTCCTACATCTTAGGAGTCATTCTGCCATCTCTTCTTCCCCTTATCCTTCTTGTTGGAATCTTTTGGTTCATGCTCCGCCAAATGCAGGGCGCAAACAACCGCGCAATGTCGTTTGGGATGTCTGGCGCAAAAGAAATCAAGGACACAAAACAAAAAGTCACATTCAAAGATGTGGCTGGATCAAAAGAAGCGAAGGTTGAACTCGAAGAAGTCGTTGAGTTCCTGAAAAATCCAAAAAAGTTTTCTGACCTTGGCGCGAAACTGCCAAAAGGTGTGCTGATGATGGGTCGTCCGGGAACGGGAAAAACTCTCATGGCCCGAGCTGTTGCCGGTGAGGCAGGAGTTCCCTTCTTTCACATGAGCGGTTCTGAATTCGTCGAAATGTTCGTCGGAGTCGGAGCTTCCCGTGTTCGCGATCTCTTCGCGCGTGCAAAAAAAGCCGCTCCTTGTATTATCTTCGTCGACGAAATCGATGCAGTTGGACGCCAACGCGGAACTGGCCTGGGAGGAAGTCACGACGAACGTGAACAAACGCTCAACCAAATCTTGGTAGAAATGGATGGATTTGAAACAAACATCGGCGTGATCGTCATCGCCGCTACAAACCGCCCAGATGTCCTGGATCCTGCCCTCCTACGTCCTGGACGCTTCGATCGCCGCGTCATGCTCGATCTTCCAGACATCAACGAACGCGTCGAAATTCTGGAACTGCACGCGAAGGGTAAACCGTTTGCCACAGATGTAAACCTCCGTCGTGTCGCAGAACGCACTCCCGGTTTTTCCGGAGCCGACCTCATGAACATTTTGAACGAGGCAGCGATCCGAGCCGCACGCTTTGATCGAAAAGAAATCACTCAAGAAGACACACTCGACTCGATCGAAAAAGTGCTTCTCGGTCCCGAACGCAAGAGTTACGTGATGAATGCTGAAGAAAAGAAAGTCACCGCCTATCACGAAGCCGGTCACGCACTGGTTGCACGCATGCTTCCAAACGCCGATCCGGTTCACAAAGTTTCCATCATTCCTCGTGGCTCGGCCGGTGGATACACGCTGAAACTTCCTTCCGCAGATGTTCGCTTGCACAAACGCTCCACATTCATCGATGACATGGCCGTCATGCTCGGAGGATTCGTGGCAGAAATGGATACCTTCGGAGACATCACCACAGGCCCATCCGATGATTTACGAAAGTGTACACGTCTCGCCCGCGAAATTGTCATGCGGTTCGGCATGAGTGATGCACTTGGACCTCAAGTCTTTGGGGAATCGCAAGAAATGGTTTTTCTCGGGAAGGAAATTCACGAACAAAGAAACTACTCAGAAAAAACAGCAGAAGCAATTGATGCAGAAGTGCGATTGCTTATCTCTCGTGCAATGGAAACGGCTCGTGGTATAATTCAGAAAGAAAAAAAATACCTCGACGCCATTGCGAACGTCTTGCTTGAAAAGGAAACGATTGAAAAAGAAGCATTCGCCGCCATCTTCGAGGCATAGTTCTCCCAAAAAAGAATATGCCCACAAAAAAATCCACATCGATTTATCGCACTCTGCTCCGTGAAGCATTCACGCACACCTGGCAGCGAAAATCCTTGTGGATTTTTGGTATCTTCGCAGGATTCATTTCAACCGGCGGAGTCTTTGAAGTCGCCCTCTCCGGACTGAAACAAGCCACTGCCGCAGGTTCTTTTCTTGAACAGCTTCTGGATCAAACATTTGTTGGATATGCTTACGCCTCGCAGGCAATCCTTCTGTTTCAACAGATTGGCCCTGGTCAAATTGGAGCGTTTCTCATTCTTTGCACGCTCTTTTGTTTATTCTTTCTCGTCCTCGGAATCATTTCCCAAGCGGCGCTGATTCACTCGGTTCGTTTCACACAAAAAAATTTCACAGAACTTCGACGCTCTGTTCACAAACACTTCTGGGATATTTTTCTTGTCGATGCATTCACAAAAATTCTCACCATCTTGCTCACCGCCCTGACTACACTCCCTACCCTTTTGTTTTTGCTCAATGGAAACAGCTTCTCCTCAACCCTTCTTTTTTGTCACTTGGTTTTGTTTATCCCAGCGGTCATCGTTCTTCACATTCTTTCCATGCTGGCGATTGTGGACGTTGTCGAAGCAGATCATCATGCGTTTGAAGCGATCCGCAAAGCCCTTCAGCTGTTCAAAAAACAATGGCTCACAACACTTGAATTCGGTTTCGTGCTGTTCGCCCTGGTCTGTATCGCCGGACTTTGCCTTGTCACACTCCTCATTCTCTTGAGCATCCCATACTCATTCCTTTTTACTCTTACCTTTATCTCAGGCTCTTCTTCTCTTTTGTTGGGCCTCAACCTGGTTCTGCTTCTCATCATTCTTGGTCTCATCTTTACGGTGGGTGGAGCACTGGTGAGTTTTCAGTACAGCGCTTGGTGTGCATTTTACAAACATGCTGCACATCGCACCTACGGCAAAAAAGCATTTGCAAAAATCCTCAGACTCTTTCATGCTTCCTGATGAATCCCTATGAATGACGCTATCCAAAGCATCGAAGCTCTGCTCAAACTCACAGGAGCAAAATCTCCTGAAAAAAATGCAGGCAGCGGTATTACCGTTCAAGAAGCATTTGAAGTGAAGATGCATGAAGTGCGCATCAAAGAAAAAGAGGTGCAAGCACAAGAACACGCAAAAACACTTCATGTCCCGTACGTAAACCTCAAAGGCTTCCCCGTTTCCCCAGAAGCGCTTCGACAAATTCCACAAGAACAAGCCGAACAGCTCAAAGCTGTGTGTTTTTTGTTTACTGGTCCAGAAATTCGCATTGCCTCTACGCAACCAGACTCACAAGCCGTGAAAGATCTTCTCTATCAGATTCAGGAACGCAACAAAGCAAACGGTGGACTCTATTTGATTTCAGACGAAAGTCTTCGCATCGCCATCAAGGCGTACGACGCGTTGCCAAAGATTAAACAGATCGTCAAAGGAGTCAAAGTCACGGATGAAGAGTTGGAAAAATACGTGGCCCAACTCAAAACATACAAAGACATTCAGGCCGTCATGGATCACGCCACCACCACAGACATGATGACCATCATTATGGCGGCAGGTCTCCAATTTGGCACAAGCGATGTGCACGTCGAAGCGGAGGAAAAACAAATCGTGGTGCGTTTTCGTATTGATGGTGTGTTGCAGGAAGTCGCCGTGCTTCCCCATGAATTTTGGAAAAAAATTGTCGCGCGTATCAAGCTCATCAGCGGTCTCAAAATCAACGTGAACGAACGCCCACAAGATGGACGCTTTACGATTTTTCTCAAAGAAGGCGACACGGATGTGCGTGTTTCAACGATCCCAACCACGTGGGGTGAATCGGTCGTGATGCGTATTTTGAAACCAAGCGCGATTAATGTAGATTTTGAAAAGTTAGGGTTTCGTCCACTTGTGGCTGCAAAACTTCTCAAGGAAATTGAAAAGCCACACGGCATGATCATGACCACGGGTCCAACCGGATCCGGAAAAACGACAACGTTGTACGCTATTTTGCGAAAGCGCAACACGTCGGACGTGAAGATCGTCACATTGGAAGATCCAATCGAGTACAAACTGCAAGGCATCAACCAATCGCAAATTTCTCAAGATAAAAACTACACGTTCGCAAACGGGTTGCGTTCTATTTTGCGCCAAGATCCGGATGTGGTGATGGTTGGAGAAATTCGAGATTTGGAAACGGCTGAAGTCGCGATCAACGCCGCACTCACCGGACACCTCATGCTTTCTACACTTCACACCAATGATGCCGCCGGAGCTATCCCCCGCTTTCTTTCCATGGGCGTGAAGCCGTTTCTTTTGGCTCCTGCCATGAATGCGATTATCGGACAACGTCTCACACGACGAATCTGTAACGAGTGCAAAGAAGAAGTCACACTTGAACCAACGCAACTTGAATTTGTAAAAAAGGTCGTTGCAGAAATCCCGGCAGCCTCTGGAGAAAAAACGCCTGCTGAAACCGAATGGAAATTTTTGAAAGGAAAAGGATGCGTGGTGTGCAACAACTCTGGCTACAAAGGACGTTTGGGAATTTATGAAATTCTCACTATGAGCGATGAGATTAAAGCCGCGATGTCTGAATCGATTTCCGAATATCAAGTGCGCGAACTCGCAAAACAACAAGGCATGGTGACCATGCAACAGGATGGAATTTTGAAAGTTCTCGACGGACTCACAACCATTGATGAAATCCTGCGTGTCGCAGGAGAATAATCCTCACGGATATTTTTCAATCGTCAAAAGACGTGCTTCATTTTCTAAAAAGGCAAAGGTGATTTTCGTGTAAGGTTTTTTGATCAGTGGTTCAAGAAGGTGCGGCCACTCAACAATGACAAGGGCATTTGGATCTTCCAAACATTCTTCAAGCGCGAGCGTCCGAAGTTCACTCGCGTCGGCCAAACGATATAAATCGACATGAACAATTTTTTGAATCGTTGGGTGTGAGGTTGGGTACACATTCATGATGGCGAACGTAGGACTCCGCACAGGCCCATCGTAGCGAAAAGCTTCAACCAAACCTTGCACGAACGTCGTTTTCCCTGAGCCCAAATTCCCTTCCAAAAAAAGAACATCGCCCGCTTTGAGGGTTTGAGCGACCTCAGCGGCGATTTTTTTTGTTTGCTCTGGGGTGTTGGAGCGATATTGCATAGACATTATTTGACCAACGACAAATTCGCATCTGCAATCAACGTAAGTGGATCAACAAACTCTTCCTTTTCTGCGCGAAATGCTCCAGCCACCGCAATCATCACCGCATTGTCGCCCGTAAGTGAAAGATCGGGAGCGTGGAATGTGACGGTTTCATTTTGATGAGAAAGTACTTGTTGCAACGACGCTCGCAAAGAACTGTTTGCTGCTACACCACCCGCCAAAATCACGGACGCGGGGTGATACTCAGAAACCGCGCGAAGCGTTTTGGTCACAAGTGTTTCCACGACGGCGGCTTGAAAAGACGCGGCAATGTCTTCGACGGAATGACCTTGCTGCGATTCCACACAAATCCTCACCGCTGTTTTTAAACCGGAAAAGCTGAAATCGAAATCTTTGGAATCAAGCATCGGGCGAGGAAAATTAATGGCGGTTGGATTTCCCTTGGACGCAGCACGAGAAATTTCTGGACCACCTGGATACCCAAGTTTCAAAAGTTTCGCGACTTTATCGAATGCCTCCCCTGCCGCATCGTCGCGCGTCATTCCGATGAGTTCATAGACGCCGTGAGTTTTCATCAGAATCAGTTCTGTGTGACCACCAGAGACGAGTAAACAGAGTGCCGGAAACTGTGGAACATTCATTTCCTTCGTAAGCCACACGCTGTAGATGTGCCCTTCCAAATGGTTCACCGCCACAAGTGGTTTTCCGGCGAAGCCGGACCCGGCTCCGCCGGGCTTCCATGCCCAAGCGAGTGACTTTCCTAACTCAACTCCGACACGCAACGCAGGAATAAGTCCTGGTCCTGCGGTGACGGCGATCACATCGACATCACTCCCATCACGACTGATTCCGGATTGTTGTAGAAGTGTGAAGACCAAATCTGCATGTTCACGAGCAGCGACTTCCGGTACGACACCACCATAAACCGCATGTGTTTTGACTTGCGACGCGAGGAACTTTTTTTCAACCACAATCTGATCGCCCTCTTTGTTTATAAGAGCGATTGCTGTTTCATCACAGCTCGATTCAATTCCAAGGACACGCATAATGTGCTGAGTGTAAAAGAAAAAACAGGGCTTGGGAAGCCCTGCAGGGATGGGAGTCAGGCGACAGCTCGCCGTGCGGACGTAGTCAACCTGGAGGATTGGACCGATTGTGCGGTGATGAGGCGCGACGCGCGGCGGAGTAGCCCGATGGAAACGGTGAAAACCATCGCTGTCAGCTCAAGCACCTTCTGAAGATACTCGGCACGCGTCACCGCGCCTGAGAGGGCGTCATCGAGAAGCTCATCGTAAGCCCTATCCGCCTCGACGAGGATTTGGAAATCTCTCTGAACGAGGCGAAAGAGACCATTGTTGATCACCGCTTCGCAAACTGCACGTTTGCCATCATTAATGAGGCTGCAGTGATGCCACCACAGCAGCCAGCGGGCGATGTTGACGTACAAGTGAAAGATGCGGAAGCGATATCCTCCCTGCACCTCGCGTTGAGCGAGCCATCGCTCCATGTCGTCATGCGCGCCATTGGGAACCATCTCCCAGAACTGCGCGTGGGCGATTGCCACACATCGACGAGCAGACAGAATCCGCTTGCACATCTCTACGCGAATATCGTTGTCCCTGCAAACCAGGTACTGATGTACCCGACCACTGGCGACACCGTTATTCGCAAGCCGTGCGAGCGTAAAACGGTAGGAGGGGCCCAACGGATGCTGACCGGACCGCGCCTCCGAAACCGTATAGACGTGAGGGACGATGACGACTCTGCGATTGAACGCATCGCTCATGAGTTCGACAACCGATCCACGCACACACAGCTCTTCTGCGTTTCGGCAGATAACAATGAGGTCGAGATCGCTTCGCCAATTATGATCGCCGCGCACGACAGAGCCATACACGGAAGCCGCGACTACGCCTGGATGGGGGTAGAGGGCTTCCGTCACTTGCGACCGCACACAGTCGAAGTCTTCCGGGCCAGGGATCCGCTCACGCTGGATCTGGTCCCACGAAAAGAGAAAGCCCATGGTTACTATCCTCCACCAGGTTTGTGGTTTCCTCCGCCCGAGAACTCATGTTTATCGAACACCTGGTAGAGCGACACTATCGCGAGCCGACCTCTTTGTCAACGAATAAACAGGGCACATTTCATCTTGACGAAAACATTTTTCTTGCTTATGATAACGCCGCATTGGGTTCGACAAGGCCCCATCGTCTATCGGTTAGGACATCAGGTTTTCATCCTGGTAAGGGGGGTTCGACTCCCCCTGGGGTCACCACAAAAAACTGACGTAACACACGTCGGTTTTTTGTTATAAAAAAAGCGCCTCACTGTAGGTGAAGCGCGAGTCGAGGTGTCAGCTGAGCAATTCGATGGGACACTCTTCGAGCAAGTCGGTGCCCGTCAGACGTGCCCGTGCCCAGGAACGAGCACTCACAGACTCCTTGAGCGTTCCGTCTTCAAAGAGCAGGCCGACCCCGTTGTCGATTCCGTAACCCGGGCAGAGACTTCCCTCCTTGATTGCCTGTTCAAACAGAGGTCGTCGTCCTTCCGTCTCATGGTGAGGCGAGATGGAGACGTTGAGCAGTCCTAGACCGTCGTGCAGAATGCGGATGTCGCCGAAGGAATCGGTCGTTCCTCCCAGGCCCCAGCAGATGGCGCCGGCGCTGCTTCCACCCATCACGAGTCCACGTGCAGAAGCGCGCTTGAGCGCCGCGTCCAAGCCGTGTGCGCGCCAGACCGCGAGCATGCTCGCTGTGTTACCGCCATGCACGTAGACCAGGTCGACGCCGCGGAGAAATCTGTCGAGGTCGACCACGTCACGTTCGAAGAGACGAAGTGTTGCGATCGATGCAGCCTCGTTTCTGAAGCTCCGTGTGAAGACGTCAATTACGTGAAGGGAGTCGCCCGTGGCGGTTGGGATGAACGCAATGCGCGGCCTCTGAGCGCCGGCAAGCGAGAGCCACCAACGATCGAGCTGCTCGTCGAAATCAATCGCGTATCCGCCTCCGCCGAGGCAAAAAATTCTTCCCATGGTCTGTACACTCCAATGAACGGCCCAAGATCATAAAACAAAAAAGCACTTGCGTCAAGATCGCAACCAAAAAAATAAGGGGTTACTCCCTCAAATAAAACACTGTATGATGGAAGGGTATGCAAAATTCCCAACCGCACATGACGATTGAAAAATGGTTCTTTCTCTTAATTGTTGGTCTCGTCGTCTATCTTTTTTGGAAAATTCTTCAACCGTTTGCGCTTGTGCTTCTCATGGCTGGGGTTGCAGCAATTATTCTTTCTCCGATTGATCATCGCCTCCGTCAATTTTTAAAACGTCCAAAATTATCCGCAGCGATTTTGTCTGTGGGTGTGTTGCTACTCATCTTTATTCCGCTTCTCCTCGTTCTCCTGCTCATCGCCAGCCAAGCATCGGAACTTTTACAAACCTCATTTGGGGATACGAACTGGGTACAGAATCTCACAAACGCACTCGCACCTATTCTCGCGTTCTTTCCTGCAAGCATTCGTGGATATATTTTGTCCTACGACTTCCGCGAGATTGGGATGACGGTCGCACAGTGGGCGTTTCGAAATGTGGGAGATATTTTTTCGAGCATCACGGGACTGATTCTTCATCTGCTTATCTTTTTCTTAGCGGTCTATCATTTACTCGTCGATCGAGAACGATTGTACAATGCGATGCTTGAACTGAGTCCTTTGCGTGACGCGATGGACAAAGCGATTCTACGACGCGTCATCGAGACAATCCGTTCTGTTGTGTTTGGTGTTCTTGTCTTAGCAATCATTCAAGGCATTTTAGCGTCGATCGGGATGACCATCTTTGGCGTCCCAGGTGCGCTCATTTGGGGATCGCTCACAGCTGTGGCCTCTTTGATTCCGCTCGTTGGGACAAGTCTCATTCTCGTTCCCGCGATTCTCTATCTTTTCTTCACAGGTTCTGTGGGCGCGGCCATTGGACTGCTTATTTGGTCTGCGGTTGTGGTTGGACTGGCTGATAATTTCATTGGACCCTACATCATCAAAGGCAAAACAAACATGCATGCATTTTTGATCCTCATTTCTATTTTGGGAGGACTCTCTGCATTCGGAGCCATTGGTGCGATCGCAGGTCCAGCGATTCTTGCTGCTGCACTTGCACTCATCGAACTTTATAAAGCGGGAATTTTGACAAACACACGTAAGGAATAAAAAAAGACCGCAGTGATGCGATCAGGAAGATGCACGAGTGGAGTGGACGACGATCTCGTCCCCGACGCGAATGGTGTCGCCTTCGAAGTGGTCGGCGTAGAGCCCGAAGCAGGGATGCTTGCTGCCCGGGAAAACTCGATACGTAAGGAGCGTTCTGGTTGGCTCGCTTGAGCGTGCACCAGTGAATTGGTCGGTAGTCACGATCGGGCAGCGCGTGCAGCGTGTCTTTCCCGCGAACGTAACACTTCCGACCGTGAAGTGACCCCACTGGTCTTCTTCGAACGGATCTCGTGTTCCATTGACAACGATGTTCGGTCGAAATCGATTCATCCGCACGGGCGAATCGAGCCGTTCATTGAGCTCGTGGAGCGACGCTGTGGTCGTGACAAGGAACGGATAGCCGTCCGAGAAGGCCGTCTCGACGCGTTCTCCGCCACGAGAGAATCGCGGGAACGCCCAGTCCTTCTTCACGAGCCGGACGCGTCGACCGACGACACCGCTCAAAACACGTGCTGCTTCGTCACCCTGATCTTTTCCCATGACCTCCGCGTCAGTGTGGATCGTGACCCTCTGTCCGCGATCCTGATGCGTCCCATTGACCGGGACTTCCAGAATCGGATCTCGACTCTCACCGACACATAAGAACAGACAATCCCCGTTGACGTACGGACGAATCGTTGCGAGGATCGGATCCTTCCGCTGACTCACGAAGAGCCCCTTCTCATCGACGATCATCCACTCGCGATCGTACTGGAAGCCGGTGGGTCCCACCTTTGCTTCCACGACGCGCACGCCGCGGCAGGACTTCACGGGGTAGACCCAGAGTTCACTCACCCGCATGTTCTTGCTCCCCTTCGCCGATCAGGTGGAACGCGTCGGGAACCCACTGCTCGTGCGTGTCATGAAACCGATAGACGTAGATGATCACGACGCGGTCATCCAGATTGGGAAATCCATTCGGTTTCGCTTGTTCATTGAGGAAGGCCCATCGAAATGGAACGATCTCTCCGTCTTTGTCCTTCTGAACCTGAATGAGGAAGAGCTGCGTGTCGGGGCTGATCGGGTCCTGCTTCTCGACGGATCGTACGATCCCCGTCTCCTGCCGGCGCGGCAACTCTGCGTCAGAACGAGCATGAGTAGACTTGATCCAGCGTTGCCACAGCAGGACAAGCACGACAGCCACCAAAATAACGGCAGCGACGACTCCAACCCACCAGGGTAGACCCTCACTGGCACGCGCAACTTGATTCATTACATCCCCCTCCTTTTCCGAGCAAGACTCAGCTCGGAATCGCAAGAGTGTAGAAAAAAAAGAGCCTCCTGTCAAGACAAGAGGCGTTGCAAAATTTGTATTTACGAAAGCATTTTTGCGGTTGCGACGACGGCTGCGCGTGCGTATCCATCCAGCCGTGGAGGAATTTGTTCTGGAAGGATTTCTGGCCCAAGAATTCCCAGCCCGATCGGTTTCATGAACTCAAGTTGGAGTTGAATGATGGCGTCATACACAACCTGTCCCATCACATACCCATGTTTTGTTTCTCCCCGCTCGATGATTCCAAGGACAACCGCGCCATCGATATCCTCTCGCATCAACAATCGTTTCAGCGCGAGTGGTTTCTCAATCGACCCAGGCACCCAAACTTCTTCCACGATCTCAAGGTTATTTTCTTTCGCGGTGATACGAGCCACCTCGAGCATGCGAGTCACATGATCATGATGGAAAGCGCCGAGGACGATAGCAATGCGTTTCATAAGGAAGGATTTAGGAATTAGCGAGCACGCGTTCAACGGTTTCAACGATGGTCTGAGTCATGGCATCAATCTCGACATTCACCTTGTCTCCGACACCTTTGTCTCCAAACCGAGTCAGACGCAGTGTTTCTGGAATGAACCAAATCTTGAATGTTCCGGCGGCTTTATCAGCATCAACCACGGTAAGACTCGCTCCATCCAGTCCAATGAACCCTTTTGAAAAAATAAACTTCATCCAGGCAGGGTCAACTTTGAACGTCACGGCCTTATTATTTTCCGGCGTCTGCACATCGACAATCTCCGCGAGCGTGGAAACGTGACCTGACATCACATGTCCGCCAATTTCCTCTCCCATCTTTGCGGAACGTTCAATGTTCACAAGATTTCCTTCCGCCAACTGTCCGATCGTGGTTTTGCGTAACGTTTCTTCCATCGCATCAAACGCAATACATGTGTGATCGATGTTGCTTACCGTAAAACAGACTCCGTCCACGGAAACACTTGCTCCGATTTTGAGATCTGCGACAAGCTCAGGAGTGAGATCAACCACAAAACGACGAAGACCGGATTTGTCTTCAATTTGCACGACCGGAAATTTTCCGTGGATGATTCCTGTGTACATATTCGATTGAGTTTACTCTATAGGAGAGGTAAGATGTGTGCAATATGGCCCAAGAGCCAAAACAATCCGCTCACGCTTTTTTGGATTCGTCCTGGCTTTCTGTTTCCGAAGGCCAACTTTCGATTGATGTGATTGAAACCGCGCGTGAAATTATTGTGCGTTCCGCGATCGCAGGCATTCAAGCCAAAGATCTTGATATCACGCTCAGCGATGACACGCTCACGATTCGAGGATCACGTGAACATCATGCACAAACACAACGTGGCGAAGAGATTCATATTCAAGAATGCCACTGGGGAGCGTTCTCTCGCTCGATTATTTTGCCGGCGCATGTGGATTCGCGTCACATCGACGCAAGTCTGCAACGCGGAATATTGACAATCCGCATGAAAAAAGTTGAGATGCAGAAGCAGGTTCATGTTCTGGACCTTGAAGATCTCTAGCCTGTATGGAAACCGAAGTTCAAACACATCACCCAAAGACGATCCTCTTTGTCGCATCTGGCTTGGTCGTCTTTTTTGTTTTGGCCGCTCTACTTTTGTACGCATGGGCACAGCCTTACGAAAAAAAAATTGCTCCAAATGTCTTTGTCGGTTCGGTCTCTGTGGGAAGTCTTTCTCCTGAAAAAGCAGAGGAACTTCTGCAGACAAAGATTGATACGATCATGGAGCAAGGGATCTCTGTTACGGTCGAGGGTGTCACAAAACCGGTTGCCCTTTCTACTCTGAGTGAAACAGACCTGATCGAAGATGTTTCATTTGATGTAGAAGCAGCGATCGCAGACGCAATGCGTGTGCGTCACCATCCAAATCCATTCACGCAAACTTGGCTGCTCGTTTCAAACCTGTGGCAGAAAGAATACATCGCCCTGCCAGTGAGTCTCGCCAGCGCACACATTCAACAGAGTGTCTATATCCTCTTCCCTGACGCAGAAACACTCGGTCAGGATTCACGTTTTATTTTTTCCGTCAGTGGGAGCGAATGGAAGATCGAAACAACAAAGGACATTCCAGGAAATGAATTTGCGTGGTTTGCTTTTTTTGAAACGCTTTCCGGTTCTCTCTCTCAACTTCAAGCACCAACAATGACACTCTCCCTGGAAAAGCATGCGTCTGAAATTACCCAAACGATCGCAGACACACAAAAAGAAGCCGCGCTTGCCATTTTAAACCGCGCCCCATTTTCATTTACGACCCAACAGGAAAGCGAACAGCCTCTAAACTGGGTTGTGTCACCACGCGTGTTGAGCACATTCCTTTTGCCAGGAAACAACGGCAACATTTCGGTTGATCCAGAAGCGTTTCAAACGTTCCTTGATCCTATTGCAAAAACACTTGAACGACCTGCACAAAATGCGCGGCTCAAAATTGAAAATGGGAAAGTCGCCGACTTTGTCCCAGCAAAACATGGAGAGCGTCTTGATCGCGAAAATTTGCTCACAGCATTTTCAAACACCCTCAATAGTTCTTCCAATGAACCGATCGAAATCACCTTTCTTGCAGAACCACCAGAAGTGGAAAATGCAGATGTGAACGATCTGGGCATCACAGAAATTTTAGGAGTCGGCACATCGAGTTACAAAGGCAGTCCAAAAAATCGACGCGGTAATATTCAAAATGGAGTGAATCTTTTGAACGGTCGGCTCATTTCTCCAGATGAAGTCTTCTCGCTCGTAGAGGCACTCAAGCCCTTCACGATCGCAAATGGATACACTCCCGAGCTTGTGATCAAAGGCGATAAGATCACTCCAGAGATTGGTGGCGGTTTGTGCCAAATCGGAACCACAACATTTCGAGCCGTCATGAATTCAGGCCTTCCCGTCACGGAACGACACAATCACTCACTTGTCGTGTCTTACTACAACGATCCATCAAACAAAAAACCGGGGACAGACGCCACGATTTATGACCCAAACCCCGATTTTAAATTCACCAACGATACCGGGCATTATCTGCTATTACAGACAGAAAATTTGATTGAAACGCAGGAGTTGAAGTTTACCTTCTGGGGAACATCTGATGGAAGAAAAGGTTCATACGAACCTCCTACCGTTTTGCGCTGGATTCCTGCTGGCGAGGCAAAAAATATTGAAACACCTGATCTGAAACCCGGAGAACAAAAATGTCAGGAAGCACACGTCGGTGCGGATGCTTCTTTCACCTATACCATTGCACGTCCAGACGGAACGCAAGAAGTCACTCCGTTTACTTCACACTATCGTCCGCTTCCAAAAATTTGTTTGGTCGGAGTAGAAAAAATTGAGACACCGGCTCCAGTGACAGACATTCCACCAGTCGCTCCGGTTGTGGAATAAATCTATCCACAGATTCTCTTGCAGAAAAAATGTGAAAGCGTAAGATCGATGTCATCGGATGTGCAGAAAATAAAATACAGGCAATGATCTGCAGGCAAGAAATTTCATTCATGGGAAGGTCAAGTCCGAGAACCTGAAACTTCCATGAAATGAAATCCCATGCTTGTCGTGCCTGCAGATCACTGCCTGTAATGTTCGGGACTCAGTACACTACCAGAGACTTTTGAAATTGTCAACAATCTCCACCAAGTTATGTTACATGACTTTGACAGGTCATGCAATCAAAAAAGACTTTCCTTAGGAAAGTCTTTTTAAATCGCTATTTTATCACCTTGTCGACCAGGCCATATTTGACAGCCTCGGCTGAATCCAGGAAATAATCGCGTTCCGTATCCTCGGCCACTTTAGCCTTTTTCTGACCCGTATGTTTGGAAAGAATCTCGTTTAATTGGTCTTTAATCTTCAAAATACGCTCTGCGTGAATCTTGATATCAGTCGCCTGACCACTCACTCCCCCAAGCACTTGGTGAATCATGATCTCTGAATTTGGCAGAGCAAAGCGTTTGCCTTTTTCTCCCGCCGCCAAAAGCACCGCCCCCATCGACGCCGCCATTCCCACACAGATCGTGGAGACATGTGGCTTCACGTATTGCATCGCGTCGTAAATCGCGAGGCCGGACGTAACCGATCCTCCTGGAGAGTTGATGTAGAGTTTGATCTCTTTTGTTTTATCTTGGCTTTCCAAAAAAAGCAGCTGAGCGATGACGAGATTCGCGACCGTATCATCGATTTCTGTGCCCAAAAAAATAATGCGATCTTTGAGAAGACGTGAGTAGATATCGTACGCACGTTCTCCCATATGTGTTTTTTCAATCACGGTTGGGATGAGAATGGAATTTTTTGTGGACATAGATGGAGAATAATTACTCGACCACTTTACTCCATTCCACGTTTCTTTCAACTCTCCAAATCCCATCCTCTGCAGGCACGAGCTTCGCATTCTCAACCGAATACCCTGCCGCCTTTTCATGCCCGCCTCCCCCGTTCGCTTTCGCAACCGCACTGACATCTCGACTCGAGGAACGCATACTAATCTTCACTCCCCCCTCCGGCGTTTCGCGCAAAACGTAAAGCGTTTCTGTGTCTGTGACCAGGCTCAAGAAATTCGAAAGTCCGTCAATCTCCTCATCCAGCACATCGTTTTCTTCAATGTCTTTTCGGGTCAGACAGGTGATGATGCAATCAAACGTCGGGTTATGATGAAGCCGCTCCAGGGCCAGACCCCACACACGCAAAGCCGGGATGGAACGATTTTTAAACATGGAACGGATCGCATCTTGGACACGGGCGCCACTGAGAACCAGCTGTGAGGCAACATGAAGCGCGCGTTCATTGGTGGCTGAATTTGAAAAGGCTGTTGTGTCAAAACAAAGGCCCGTCAGTAAACAGGTCGCAGCGTCTTTGCTGATGAGAATGTGATGGTGTTCAAAAAATCGATAGACGACTTCCGCGGTTGCGGGAGCGCCAACAATGACTTGGTTTACATTTCCATAAAGACCATTCGTTTTGTGATGATCGATATTGATTACTCGCGGTCGCGTCGTGGCAGTTTCAAGCAATCGATCGATGTATTCGCTATCGGAACAATCAAAAGACACGATCAAATCCACGCTCGGGTCTAAAAACACACTCATGTCGTCTGTGCACATTTCGATGTGCGGAAGAGACTGATACACGGCAGGAATCGGTCCAGATACAAACACCGGTGGGCGTGGACGTCCGTACATTTTCAAAAAGTCGACCATCGCAAGCGCAGACCCCAAGCTATCCCCATCAATCCGCTCATCCGAAACAAACACAGGATGCTGTGCGCTCAAAAGCTCCTCGTAAATTTGTTTGTGGCGAAGGATTTCCATATGTGGAAAGAATGCAGTGTATCGGACCAAAGCCGCTGCGTCAATCGTGTTATACTTTCCCTATCTTCATCCCTTCACCCTATGTATCTCGAAAAATTGGAAATTCAGGGCTTTAAAACCTTCGCAAAAAAAACAGTTCTGAGCTTTCTGCCACCAGGCGAAAAGCGCTGTCCGGTCACCGCTGTGGTTGGGCCAAACGGTTCTGGAAAATCAAACTTAGCCGACGCCATTCGTTGGGTGCTTGGCGAACAAAGTTTGAAACTCTTACGCGGAAAGCAATCCGAAGATGTGATTTTTTCTGGATCGGAAGGCCGCGCACGCGGAGGATTTGCGGAGGTCTCACTCAGCTTCAACAACGAAGATGGAGCGATGCCGATTGAATACGGCCATGTGACGATTAGTCGTCGATTGTTTCGAGACGGGACATCTGAATATATTTTAAACGAAGGAGCACTCCGACTTTCAGACATTCAACTTCTTCTCGCCCAAGCAAACGTCGGTCAACGATCCTATAGTGTCATCGGTCAAGGAATGATCGATCATATTTTGGTTTCCACTCCTGAGGAACGTAAAGCGTTTTTTGATGACGCCACCGGCGTAAAACAGTTTCAAATCAAACGACATGAGGCGATGTTGAAGTTGAAACGGACACTGGAAAATCTCAACGATCTGGAAATGCTCATGAAAGAAATTGAGCCGCGCCTTCGATCCCTCAAGCGCCAAGCAAATCGTTTGGAAGAACGCGCGGCGGTTGAGCAAGAACTTCGCGGACTCGAAGAAAAGTATTATGGAAGTTTGTGGTGGACGCTCGTGGACGAAACTGAGGAAGCCAAAAAACGATTCCATGCGTCTGACAAAACCATGAGTGATCTTCAGGCCGAACTCAAAATCCTCGAGCAGAAAACAAAAGAGATGGAAGGTGAGGACATTAAAGATGAAGGGCTTGCGGCTTTGCAAAAAGAATATCGTGAGCAGCAGAAGAAATGTGAACTCTCACGCCGCGCGCAGTTTGAAACAGAAAAATCGATTGAACTTTCGAAGGTAAAGGCGCAGTCGAACTGGGCGCCACTTCCGCTTTCGAAGATTATTGAAGGGGTAGAAGAGATTAAATTGAAGCTCGAGAAGCTCAAGAAGTTCGAAAAGCTCGAAGAGGTCATGACTGCCATCGACGAAGTGTTTGGGCATTCCAATACGCTGGTTTCGCGATTGCAACGACCAAACCCAGAGGACATCAAGCCAGATCCAGAGCTGATTGCGAAATTGAAAACGCTTCAGGTAGAAGAAAAAGAAATGGCTTCGCAGCTATCGCAGATTGAAAAACAGATCGACTCATACGCAGCGAAGGAACAAAAAGTTCGCACGGAACTGATCGATTCTCAACGCGCGTTTCGCAGCAAACAACAGGAACTTCATGTCCTCGAACAAAATCGCAATCAACACGAAATTACGCTTGCACGTCTGGAGGAACGCAGTGAAAATTTGAAACGCGAGATGGATGAATTCATGAAAGAAGCTGGACCGTCCGTGCGTGTCACACGGGTCGCGATCGCACGCAACGCCGATGATCTTCATCCAGAAATCCAACGCATCCGCTACAAACTCGAACTCATCGGTGGAATCGATCCGGAGATCATTAAAGAATACCAAGAAACAAAAACACGGTTTGAATTTTTGGAAACGCAAGTCACGGACTTACAGCAAGCCATCGCGTCTACCGAAAAAATCGTGAAGGAGCTAGATGACCAAATCGAAAAACAATCCAGCAAAGTGTTCGGTGAGATCAATAAAAAATTTCAGCACTATTTCAAAATTCTGTTTGGTGGCGGCTCGTGCAACTTGGTGAAACTCACCTCCGAAGAAATCGAAGCAGAAGAAGTGACTCCCGATCGCGTCTTTGCAGACACCGGAACCGCAGAGCGAGAAAAGACCGATGAGATTCAGGAAAAAATGAAAAAGCATGAAGACCCGATCGTTGGTGTAGACATTCAAGCGACTCCCCCAGGCAAGCGCATGAAGTCCCTCAACCTCCTCTCCGGAGGCGAACGCGCCCTCACCTCGATCGCGCTTCTCTCCGCGATCATGGACGTGAACCCTTCCCCATTCGTCGTCCTCGACGAAGTCGACGCAGCCCTCGACGAAGCCAACACGATCCGCTTCGCATCGATCCTCGACGAACTCTCCCAAAAAAGTCAGTTCATCGTGATTACACACAATCGCGCGACGATGGAAAAGGCGGATGTCTTGTACGGAGTGACGATGGGAGATGATGGAGTGTCGAGTTTGCTCAGTGTGCATTTGGAGGATGTGGTGAGTGGGGAGACGGCGAGACGATAGCGCCCTCGTCGGGCCCACCCCCAGACCCCCTCCCTGGCAGGAGGGGGGTTACACGTTCCGGAATGCGGCCTCCTCCCCCTGCTAGGGGGGAGGTCGGGAGGGGGGCTTGCCCAAGGGTGTTTATAAAAACATATGGGAGATCTTTTCAACCGACCCCTTCAAACAGACCGCCGCAGAGAACTCCGTTCCAACGCCACCAAACCGGAACAAACCCTTTGGCGACATCTCAGAAACAATCAATTGGAACATAAGTTCAGACGTCAACAAGGCGTCGGCCCCTACATCCTAGATTTCTACTGCCCCAGTCTAAAACTTTGCATCGAGATCGACGGCGACTCTCACGAAACACCGGAAGGAAAAATTTACGACCAAGCTCGTACCGAATTCCTAAACCAAGCCAACATAAAAACCCTCCGTTTCACCAACACCGAAGTCACGGAAAACATCCAAGGTGTTCTAGAAACCATCCGTGTAAACTGCCTATAACAAAACAACCGCCTTCGATGAGGCGGTTGTTTTGTTTCCTGAAGGTTCGAGTAGATCGAGCGCTCAGGTGAACGGCCCTGCAACGTCGTGTATGCAGGGCCAGTTGTCGGGAACGCGTTTGTTCTCGACAAGTTGTTGACCTCCACAGTGAAGGAACATTCTTTTCCGATTTCTCGGTTCGTCCATCACCATCCTGGTGACTTAAGGACTGGGGGCGAACGTAGAAACCCCCTAGATCATCGGCATGGTGGAGCGGTCATTGCCAGCCATATGAGCCACGACTCATACAGAATGAATGCCACAGCCACACCGATGATCCACTTCTTTTTCGTCGTCACAGAACCTTCTCCTCTCTGGGTCATCATTGCACCCAGATTTCGTTCTGACCTCAACGGTGGAATCTATTTTCCACCACTCAGGTCAGCGCCGGGTGAGAAGTCCGGCAAGAGAGTTGACGATGCGTTTCTCAGGCGCGTCGTGTGGATCATGTCGAAATAGCGATGACGTGGGCGGGCTAGTTCAGGTCGAACGTCTCCCAGAGCCAGTCGTTAAACCGCTCATTGAAGTTTTCGATCGCGTGGTCAGCCTTGCTCAGCAACCAGCAGCTTCCGCAGAAGATGGCCAGCATCAGCACTCCGAACGGAGACTTGATGCAGACAACCCCCGCGATGAGCAGAGCGATCAGCACACCCACACATATCATGCCAACGAGCATGAGCGCGAACACAACGACCCCAGCCGCCATCTTCTTGATGATCTTCATCGAAATAAGCCTCTCTCTCGAATCTCTCAGAATGTCCGAACACGGCCCAGGGTGAGCAAAAGCTGCTCTGTGTTTCCCTGACCTCAGCATTCGAGTTTCCTCAAACACTCAGGTCAGCGCCGGGTGAGAAGTCCGGCAAGAGAGTTGACGACGCTTTCTCAAGGCGTCGTGTGGGCTAGAGGACTTCGACGGCGAGTCGGCGGCCGAACGAGTCCTCGTGACTCGTCCACTTCCACCCGTTTCGGGCGAAGTTCGCCGCGATCAGGAGGAAAGCACCGATGACCGTCACGACCACGTAGGCCGGGCCGCCTTCGAAGATCCGTCCGCTCTGAAGGCCGACGAAGGTCGTCGTCGCGAAGACGATGACCCACGCGTGGAAGAAGGCCCTGCCGGCCGCCTCCGCACACCCGGCGATCTTCATGTTCTTCTCGCTCTGCCCCCAGGCGTCATCGATCATCCTCACAGCCATCGGCCAGAGGAAGAACAGGACCATACCCATGGACATCCAGAAAAACACCGAGAAGTTCGCCCGGGGAATCCGCGGCATCACGTACTGGCCGAACAGGCAGTGGTAGGCGCCGTAGGCGACCACACCGCTGAGAGCCAGAACGAGAACCGAGAACACCACGGAACCAGTCTTGTAAAGCATCGGGTTTTGTTTCCTTCACGAATTTCTGTGGAATTTCCAGATCCGTCCATCAGGTCGAGCCAAACTTCGCTCGTTCCTTATGTACGTTCAGCCTCGCTGGGTCGGCAGCCGTGCCACCCAACAAAAAAGGCCTATTACTAAATATTTCGGAGGAAAAATATCCAATAATAGACCTTTGAGCGCTATTTGGCTCAAATTTGTCCGAACTCTCTCCCAAGAGTTTCTTTTGTTTAAATGATCATTCTTGATAGCAAAACTATATCATATTTTTTGACTTTTGTCAACGACCGTCAACAATTTTTAGGCTTAATTAAGCCAATAATTCGGGGTATAGAAAAAGCTGATGAGTTGACTAAACGGAATGTTTGGTCTACCATTTTCCCTGCGACATGGAGGTCGTCATGATCGAAGAAAGGACCATTCAGGGCTGGCAAAACACGTTCCGAGCTCTGTACGGCAAGCGGAATCGGCTGCGTTCATCGCCCGAACGGATCTTGCTTCGCCTACAGATCGAGCTGAGCTGCCTGGCCGAAAGCGTCCGCAAGAACAGCCCGGACATTCCGCGGTCCCTTGCCGGGATCGGCGCTCGAATCTTCGCTCTGGCCAACTTGTTCGAGCTGGATGTCGAGGCACTCGTCGCAATGAAGTATCCTGGACACTGCGTCTACTGTGGGTGTGAAGCAGACTGTCATTGTCTGGACGCCGTCCGCAGTCCCATTGTCCTCGGTACCCCTGGGCCGGAAATTCCGATCGATAAGCTCCAAGGCGCCTTGAAACGCATCTACGGCAAATCGAATGAGAAACAAGGTCGAGCAAACGTCTTCGCCCATATCGCCGAAGAGCTAGGAGAGCTCACGTTCGCGGTCCTGGAAGGAAACGAGAAAGGTGTGCACGAGGAGCTCGCGGATCTCTTCGCCTGGTGGATGGGTTACGTCACCTTGCAAGGAGTCGCTTCCATCAGCACGCTTCTCTACCAGTTCTACCCAGACACCTGCTCTCGCTGCAGGCAAAACCCCTGCCCGTCCAACGGCACCTGTCCGCCCCTCTGAGGCGGATTTTTCTTACGTATTTCTTGACAAATGCACCCCGCTGCCATATCCTCCACTCACCGTCGACGCTCATCGACTCATTTACCTGACTATTTCATTATGTTATCAATCCGCCTCACCCGCGTTGGAAAGAAAAAAGCGCCTGTGTACCGCATCGTTGTGATGCCAAAGCACACAGATCCTTGGGCGCTCACCACCGAGATTCTCGGACACTACAATCCACGCACAAAAGAATTCGTGATCAAAGCAGATCGCGCAAAGTACTGGCTCGCACAAGGTGCACAAGCCACACACTCTGTCTGGAACCTTCTTATCGATCAAAAAGTGATCGAAGGAAAGAAGCGTGGAACTTCCCATATCAGCAAAACCCACGCGGTAAAATTGGAAACAAAAGCCGCGGAATCAAAAAAGAAATCTGAAGACGCCGCCGCAAAGGCCGCTGAAGCCAAAGTGAAAGAAGCCGAGGCAAAGGCCGAAGCAGTCGCCAAAGCGAAGGCGG
Source organism: Patescibacteria group bacterium (assembly GCA_038064815.1). Lineage (GTDB taxonomy): Bacteria > Patescibacteriota > Patescibacteriia > UBA9934 > GWF2-40-263 > JBBTSF01. The sequence continues at coordinate 2,658 of JBBTSF010000064.1, read as the reverse complement.
ATGCAGAACAAGCAAAAGCCGACGCAGAAGCAGCCGCTGCCGCAGAAAAAGAAAAGCCAGCAGAAGAACCAGTTGTCGAAACAACAGAAGCTCCAACAGAAGAACCCGCCGCATAGGCGGGTTTTCGTTTACCCGAATGGGTTGACAATCCGTTCCACAACAGGCATGATCGGCCCCTTGGAGGAGACAGCACATGTCATTTGCACCAGAAGCGCATTCGATCACGAAAATCCAGTGGCAGATCTTGGTCGATATCGATCGGATGGCCTGCGCATTGGACTCAGATTCAGTCCCGGCCGCGATCGCGGTCTACGTCGCACGACGCCACAAGGGGACGAATCCCGAAGGAACTATCCTGGCACTTGTCCGAGAGGGATACCTGCTCAAGAAAAAAGACGAGCGCTATGAGGTCGGCGGCAAACGGCTCCCGCAGCGTAGCAGCGGCTTGCCGGGCAACGAGACCACCCCCTTGGACCAGAAGACGATCGAGACCATCGCCACGCAATGGAAAGCTGGCGGCCGCGACATCGATGCGTTCTTCGCCGTCGAAGTCGCCCCGTCCAACGGCGACGCACGAAAAGGGCGCAAAAAAAAAGAGTAGCCGCGTCTGCGGCCACCCACGTCACGATCGACTTCATCGATCGTGTTTTTATTTTTCGTTTTTACGCGTCTTCCCTGCACGCCACTCGTGAATCTTTTTATGATCCCCAGAAAGCAGAATCGCAGGCACGCTCCATTTTTTATAAACTTCGGGTTTGGTGTATTGCGGATATTCAAGTGAACCTTCTTCATCGTGCGATTCGGCATCAAGCGATTCTTTGGAACCAAGCACGCCTGGAACCATGCGCGCGATCGCATCCATCATCACAAGCGCCGGTAGTTCTCCGCCTGTTAAAACATAATTCCCAATCGACAACGACTCGTCGACGACCTGTTCTTCAACACGATGATCAACCCCTTCATACCGTCCACACAAAAAAATGAGTTGATCATATTTTGCGAGCCGCCGAGCGTCTTTTTGCGTAAATGTTTTCCCACTCGCGGCTGTCAAAATGACTCGAACCTTTTTCGGTTTCTTCGCGCGCAATGCAGCCACAGCTTTCTCGAACGGCTCCACTTTCATCAACATTCCCGGCCCTCCCCCATACGGCGTATCATCCACTTTCTGATGCCGATCCGTCGACCAATCCCGCAGATTGTGCGCGCGAATCAGCAGCAATTTTTTCTGCTGTGCCTTTCCGAGAATGGAAGCGGATGTGTAGGGAGTGATGACTTCCGGAAAAATCGTCAGCACATCCATTTGTCGTTTTTTTGTGGCTGGCATAGTGAACCTATCCTACGGCAATAAAAAAACAGTCGCAATATGCGGCTGTTTTTTTTGGATTGATTTTAGATTCCCAGGTCATCAACGGAAGCTTCATCAGCAGTTGAAGTATAGCTCTCGCCTGTGTGTACGGTTGCGCCGACAGTTGGGGCTGCACTTGCGGCAGCGGCACCTGGAGCTGCGCCTGCAAATTCTGCCGAACGGCGAGGACCACGAGATCCTTCTGGTTCGTAGATCTTCAGGTTGACGCGTGCATTTTCTTTTGCACCGACAATCTTGAGAAGTGTGCGGACCGCACGTGCTGTTTGACCTTGGCGACCAATAACGTATCCCATGTCTTCTGCATGAATAAACAGAGTAATGAGCACGCCACGTTCGTCGACAATACGCTCGGTACGGACGTCTGCTGGGTGGTTTACGATGGCACGCACGACGTATTCTACGAACTCTTGATCAAATAATTTTTCTGCCATAACAGTTACAACAATGTGTTATCAATACGGGTTGTTTCTGACGCATGTGGCCTGTCGACCCGCGCGCATGGGGGCGCGCCAGGAGACGTCAGCGAACATCCTCAGAATAGTTGTTTTGGAAGGCCTCGTCAATCCTCAGGATCTCCACAATTCGGGGCTTGACAGGATCTACCCGCTTTTATAAGATACCCCCGCTACTGAAACGGATCGCCCCTTACAATTGAATAGATCACACAAGAATTCAACTTCTCTATTGTGTGATTGTAATGTTTGTTCAACAACGAGAACTTCGGTTCTCAAACACAGAGTCTTGAATATAATACTCAGGATTTTTTACTGAGAGTTTGATCCTGGCTCAGGACTAACGCTGGCAGCAGGTCTAAGGCATGCAAGTCGTACGGTTCCATATGTTTAGCAATAAATAGATGGGATAGTGGCAAACGGGAGCGGAACACATTGGCAACCTACCCCGAGCTCGTGAATAACTCACCGAAAGGTGGACTAATACACGATATGGATGAGAGGACTTCGGTCATTCTCATTGAAAGCTTCGGCGGCACGGGAGGGGCCTATGGCTTATCAGCTAGTTGGTGAGGTAATGGCTCACCAAGGCTATGACGAGTACCGGGCGTGAGAGCGTGGCCCGGCTCACTGGAACTGAGACACGGTCCAGACACCTACGGGTGGCTGCAGTCGAGAATATTCCGCAATGCACGAAAGTGTGACGGAGCTATGCTGCGTGGTGGATGAAGGCCTTCGGGTCGTAAACACCTTTTATAAGGGACGAACAAATGACGGTACCTTATGAATAAGGGGCTGCTAATCACGTGCCAGCAGCAGCGGTAATACGTGAGCCCCAAG